>JBFJYC010000157.1:0-7439 GCA_041622815.1 Spongiibacteraceae bacterium
CGACACTGGGTCGATGCCTTTACCGATCACAATCCGGCCTATGCCGAAGCGGAACTGGCCGCAAGCACACGCTTTGGCCAGACCATTGCGCCGCCGGCGATGTTGCAGGCCTGGGCATCGCACCGGCCGATAATTGACGGTATCCGCGAGCGCGGCGGTTCCTCGGTCGATATGCCCGCCACCAATCCGTTAAGAAAACTTGATGCCGCCGGTTACACCGGTGTTGTCGCCAGCAATTGTGAACTGGAATTTGAACAGCCATTGAAAATAGGCGACCAACTGCGCATAGAGTCGGAATTGGAAACATTGTCACCGCGCAAGAAAACAGCACTCGGCAAAGGCTATTTTGTGACTTGGGTAAACAGCTACTTCAACCAACGCGACGAGCTCGCAGGTCGCGAACGTTTCCGGGTATTTAAATTCGATCCATCGACCTACGGAGCGGAGTGATGAACAAAACATACGACACACTGAACCCGCATACGATTAACATCGGTGACGAGGTTACGCCGATGGATCTGACCATCAGCCCGACCGTGATTGTCGCCGGTGCCATCGCGTCGCGGGATTTTATGCCGGTTCACCACGACCGCGACTTTGCGCAGGCACAGGGGGCACCGGATATTTTTATGAATATCTATACCACCAATGGTTATATTTCCCGCTTTATTACCGACTGGGCCGGCAAAGATACGATGGTCAGGAATATCCGCGTCAGACTGGGTGTGCCCGCCGTTCCGGGGCAGGTGATGCATTTCACCGGTGCGGTTACAGCTAAAGATTTGCAGGGTGATGAATGGCTTATCGGCCTCGACTTCAAAGCCACCAATGACTTTGGTGATCATGCCAGCGGTACGGCGGAAATCGGCTTGCCGGCATAAACCAACGGCCCGCGCTACCAGCTCAACAAATTGAGAGTTTGTTCGGCGGAGCGCCGGTGATCTGTATCGCTTAAGCCTTCCAGAAACAGCCCTGCCAGAATCAGGGTCGTTATGCCCAGACAGTCGCGGTACCCGGCAATACGTTCACGCACGTAGGCGGGTTCTCCGACAATACAACACTGCTCCGGTGCCTCCGCCAATTCTTTGCGGCCACGCTTCGCCGCCATCTTGCTTATCTCACCAAGTACAGCCGCCGTCGTGCCCGCATTGTCAGTAACAAATATGCTACGCATAACGGGTATTTCCGCAGCGGGTGTCATGCCGGAAGCGCTGGCGGCGTTTTCGTAGTGCGCATGGTTGCTTTGCAGCGTCGCCAGACTTTCAACAGGGGATGCCAGATAGGGCAAGCCAAGCTTTCCCGCCTGTTCCAATGCCAGTTTGCCGAAAGCTGCAACCCATATTGGTGGCTGCGGCTGTTGCAGCGGTAATGGCTGCAGCCGCAGCGTGCGGCCATCGTCGCCGGTGAACACCGGTTCGCCCCGCCACGCTTTATGCATTACCTGTAGCGCATGCTCGAAACGAGTACGTTTATCTGCCGGGTCGCAGCCGAACGCGGCGAGCATCGACTTGTCGAAACCGCGCCCGACACCGAGAATCAGCCGGCCACCGCAAAGCTGGTCCAATACCGCCACCTGCTCCGCCGCCTGCAGCGGATGGCGGATCGGCAGCAAGTAGGAAGAGGTCCCGAGTTTGATAGTGCTGGTTGCAGCGGCGACCACCGCGAGCAACATCAGCGGATCCGGAATGGCGCCCTTGAAAAAGTGATGCTCAGGCACCCAGAAGGAATCAAAGCCTGCGGCTTCCGCGAAGGTTGCCTGCGCCTGCAGCGAGCTTGCTAACGGCTCAGCAAAGTGCCACGGCGTAATACCAAGTTTCACCGGGTGGTGTCTGCCAAAGCCGGCAAGGTCTGAATCAACGCCTGCGAAGAGAAATAGATAATCCAGTTGATATGGCGAATCGCGGGATACGCTCCTTCACCGAACAGCCAGAACTGGCCGATGATCGCATCTGCCACCAGGGCCAGCGCAAATCCCGTTGCAGCTAAGCCGGCACGACGCCAACCGAAGGTCAATAGTAACCAAAGCGCGGCGGCACCGGTCACACTGATGACCAGCGCGTAGGCGCCGGTCAGCGCCAGCAGGTAAGTTGCTGCTGCAGGGTTGTGTATTGACCAAAAACTTAAGCCGCCTAAGGCGACAGCGATGACCGCCGGCAGAACCATGCGCGCTTTGGACAGACCGGCCGCCGCTGTTGTGAACCCGGCCGCGTAGATCAGGCACAGATAACCGGGCAGGAAAAACCATACCGAGTCCGCGAGATAGCTGTGCGCGATGACGTTGTCGTAGCCGAAATATTCGCCGGAAAAATTGCGATTGACCAGATCACCCAGACTGCACAGCAACAAACCGACAAAACCCCAGCCGGCCACATGTTTGCCGGCGGGCGTTTGCACGGCGCCCATAATGAGCCCGCCGTTGAGCAGTAACAGTACGATTAACAACATTTCCAGCGCGCCGAAAATCAGCCATTGCGCATCGTCCACAGGTTGCCAGATACCAAAGAGTGCAACGGCCTGAAGCAATACCGACGCTACTGCAAGTATCAGTGCATTGCTGCCAGTTCGACTCATCGGGTGTCCACAAAATTGCGGCGCTGACCGGCCGCCGGGGTTGTCGTTTGTGCTGCGCTGAGCGCGCGGATTATCACCGCTCGGGTCGTATCCGGCTCAATGACGGCGTCAATCTCCAGCATTGATGCCGCCTCTGTAGCCTTGCCCTGCTCGTAGGCCATGGCAACCAGCTTATCAAACAGCGCATCCCGTTCCGGTCCCTCGGGGACGGCTTCTAGCTCCTTGCGAAAGCCCAGCCGCACCGCACCCTCTAAGCCCATCGCGCCAAATTCGCCGGTTGGCCATGCAGCGGTATAAACCGGCGCCGCCAGACTGCCACCCGTCATCGCCATCACACCGAGTCCGTAACCTTTCCTTAAGACAATGGCGACCATCGGTACAGTGATACTGGCGCCGGTCACGAACAAACTGGACATACGACACACTGCGGCCTGCGCTTCATTTTGCGGCCCGACCATAAAGCCCGGAGTGTCCGCGAGGGAAACCACGGGCAGCGCAAAGGCATCGCATAGCTGTAAAAACCGGGCGGCTTTCTCGGCGGCCTCAGAATCCACTGCACCACCGAGTTGCTGACAATCATTGGCGAGCAAGCCGACCGGCCTGCCTTCGAGCCGGATAAAACCGGTAATCACTGAACGTCCGTATATACGGCGTAGTTCTGTGAACGAGCCGCTATCCGCGATCGTGTTGATAATATTGCGTACCGGGTATCCCCAGCGCCGGTCGGCGGGAATCGCATCATTCAATAGCGACTGGTCTGCACAATCCCAATTCGTATGATCGCCCTGAAAATAAGCGAGCAGCTTTTTCGCAATCGTTGTTGCTTCGGCTTCATCTTCAGCGACGATATCAACAACGCCGTTCTTTTCCTGAACTGTGATCGGGCCGATTGTCTTAGGCGGATGCACGCCGAGTCCGCCGCCCTCGATCATTGCCGGCCCCGCCATCCCTATCCAGGATTGCTTCGTTGCCACTGTGATATCGGCGCAGCCGAATAGCGCCGCGTTGCCCGCAAAACAGTAGCCATTATTGACCGCTATGCGCGGCACTTTACCGCTGAGCCCTGCCCAGGTGCGGAAAGAACTGATATTGAGACCGGCGGTTTGCAAAATATCGGTATCGCCGGGCCGCCCGCCGCCGCCTTCGGTATAGATCACAACCGGCAAGGCCTGTTCTTCTGCCAGTTCAAACAGGCGGTCGAGTTTGCGGTGATGATAAAAACCCTGCGTGCCTGCGAGTACGGAGTAATCATAGATCGCAACGGCGGCAGCTTTGCCATTGATGGTCGCCAACCCGGTGATGACACCATCGGCGGCGGTTTCGGTTTGCAATTCTGTGTAGTCGCGACGGTTGCGTTGTGCAGCCACTGCAAGCTGCCCGTATTCCAGGAAACTATCCGCATCGACGAGATCCGCCAGGTTTTCCCGGGCGCTGCGAAAGCCCTTGGCGTGACGCTTCTCCACCGCAGTTTTACGTGCCGCATCGAGGGTGTTCGTGAGCCGCGCTCTGATTGCCGCTATTTCCGGTCTGACATTTTCATTCATAGAATTCTTTTTCAGCTCAAGCCCGGTTTCTGATCAGCCTGCATTTTGACCCGTGTACCGGTGATTACAATAGCCTGCTCAGCAAAAGCCGGCCGCCTGCACATAGCCATGACAGCGCACTTGTCTTTATACTGCCGCGGGCCTGACAGCATGAGGAAAAACAATGTCACACCGCTACCGCACCGCGATTACCCTAATGCCACATGATGGCCAGGTGGCCACGGCTGTCGAGATGGCTGTGATGGCGGAGAAATCCGGTTTTGATGATGTCTGGTTCGCTGATACCGGCTGCCCGGACGCGCTGACAATGGCGCCGCTGGTGGCGCAGGCAACCAATTCGGTGCGCATCGGCACCGCGGTTATCCCCGTGTATACACGCAGCGCGCCGGTACTGGCGGCTACCGCCGCAACCATTCAGCAAGTCGCCAAAGGACGTTTTATTCTGGGTATCGGCACCTCCAGCCAGACCATGATGGAGGGCTGGCACGGGCAAAAGTTCCATAACCCGCTAACGCGGATGCGCGAGACCACACAATTACTGAAAAGTATCTTCAGAGGTGAAAAAACCGCTTTTCAGGGCACCGGCCTGCGCAGTCATGGTTACATCCAGGCGCCGGGAAACACGCCGCTCTATCTGGCGGCGCTGCGGCCGAAGATGCTGGAAATGGCCGCTGCCGAGGCGGACGGGGTCATACTAAACCTGTTCCCGGCACCAATACTGCCGAAAATCATTGAACATATCCGCGGCGGTGAAGATGCCAGCGGCAAGTCAGCAGGTGATGCGGAAGTCGTGTGCCGGCATCAGGTAATCGTGACCGATGACAAACCAGCAGCGCTGGAGATGTTAAGACGGGCGTTTGTACCCTACTACGCTACGCCGGTGTACAACGCATTTCTGGAATGGTGCGGTTACGCTGAAGAAGCCAAATTAATCGCCGACGGCTGGGCCTCGAAAGACCGTGACATGACCGCAAAGGGTTTACACGATGCGCTGCTTGACGAAATTATGATTGTCGGCGACGCCGCGTACTGCCATGAGCGGATCAGACAGTACGCGGAACAGGGGATTCATACCCACATCATCACCTGTATGGCGCCGGATGCGAATATTCAGATGGCGACACTGGGCGCCTTTGCGGGCGACCAGTTCAGCTTCTGAGCAACAACTACCAGCGATACAAGCCCTGCAGTGAAACCGTGCGCGGCGGATCGATAAAGCCGTGGTGTACGACCGCACCGGAGATGGTGTTGGCCGACGGCGTGTCCTGCGCATAGGCGATGATTAGCTCGTCAGTGAGGTTCTTACCCACCAAGGCCACTTCCCACACACCGGAGATATCCGACACCGCGATTCTGCCGTTCCATTTGATATAACCGTCCTGCTCGACACGATCGTCCAGATTCGGCGACGGGTTGTAGTCGTCGGTGAAAATCATATCGAGACTGGCGCGAACCATAAAATTATCAGCAAAGTCATTCTCGTAGGCGAGAATCAGATTGCCGGACCAGGGCGATGAGTACTGGTTGGGTTTGCCACTGTAATCACAGTTAATGCCGTTCGGATTGGTCGGTGCTTCCCGCTGAACACAGGTGCCGAAGGGGTGATCTTCAAATTCGAAATCGAGATAGGCTAAACCACCGGCCAGAATCCAGTTTTCACTTAACGCCATCCTGCCGTCGAGTTCGACGCCGCGCGCCACTGCCGCTGCCGCGTTACCTACGTTAAATCCGAGGGTGCCGTCAAAAACGGAGACCTGCAGATTGTCGAAATTGGTGTGGTAGATCGCCACGTTGAGTTCGGCGACACCTTCAAAGAAGGAGGACTTGGTGCCGAGCTCGAAACTCACCGCCTCTTCGTTATCAAATTCACAGGAACCGTCGAGACCGACTTGCCGGCAATTGGGGTCAGTGGCACAGCCAGGACGTGTCTCAAGACCTGGCGACTGATTCGAACGCGCGTCGTAACCGCCGGACTTAAAGCCTTTACTGGCGGTGAAATACATCATGCCGGCGTCGGAGTAATCCCATTGCAGATTGAGTAGAGGTGCGAACTGACGCTCTTTACGCTTGCCTTTCAGGCTATGGCGTTCAGCAGCAAAACTCACCGACGCCGCAGTATCCGCCTCCCCGAACGGGATGGGAGTGCCATCTGCTCTCGTATAATTAAGTTCACGACTGCCTTCTTTGTTCTCTGCGGTAAAGCGACCGCCCAATGTCAGGCGCAGCGTATCGGTAATGGTCCAGGTGCCCTGTAAAAAGGCTGAGCCGATCAGCACGTCGGTGGTGAAGTCACGCGGTGACCGAAAATTTCTGAGTGAGTTGCCCGCATCACCGTACCCGGCACGCTCGAAGAAGTCGCTGCCGTTAGGGTCGGGATCATTATCGCCACGTGTGCCGCCTTCGGTCAGATCGGCAGCGTTGACCAGCTCAGGAATAAAATCCGTGTCTACGAGTATGGAATCAAAGAAATTCAACTCATGGTATTGAATGTAGCCACCACCGATAAACTCGAAATTGTCACCTACCGGCGACACCCAGCGGAACTCCTGACTGAACTGTTTGTAGTCCTCGATAAAGTCCACTGTGAATAAATCAGCAGCAGTAAAATCGCAGTCACAGACTTCATCGTAATCGTAGGCCATTAAGCCGGTGATAAACGTAAAAGTGTGATCGTTTACATAGTAGTCAACGTTTAGTGTGATGTTGTAGGTGTTATTTTCACTGATGTTGCCATTGTTACCGCCGCTGTAATCGGGGGTGTGATCAAGAACAGAAGGATGAGCATTTAAATTAAGGTAAGACCCGTCTTCATTCACGTTGAATTGACCGGCCGCTCCTGCAGTTGGTCCTGGCAAGGTACCAATACCAGCCTCACTGCCCCCCTCGGGAAACCTTGTATCATTCAGAATCTCACCGTAGGTCCTGCCGGTAAAAAACGGCGTTGCAGAATCCGACACCAAATCGCCGATTAACTCCAAATGCCGGCCGCTGACATCAAAGCTGCCGTGTTCAACCTTCAGTTTCGCGGTGATATCGTCACGAATATCCCAGGATAGCTTTCCACGCAGCGTGTATTCCTTGCGCTCGGGCTCATCTTTGTTGCGAACCGGGTTCGCGATATGACCGTCAATGTTGCGCCAGCGCATCGCGAAACGGTAGGCCATGGTGTCGTTGATCGGGCCGGTGGTCATAAAATCGACAATTTTCTCACCGACTTCGGGGTCGTAAGTAACCTGCGTCATCCCTTCGTTGTCTTCACCGGGATCGGCGGTAATGATGCTGATCGCGCCGGCGATGCTGTTTTTGCCCAGCAGGATGTTTTGC
>JBFJYC010000158.1:0-7409 GCA_041622815.1 Spongiibacteraceae bacterium
CGCCAGCTGGATAAATTTGAGCGTGTGATTGCCGCCGGCACCGTATCCAAAGAAATGCTCGAGCAAGCCCGAACTGCCCGCAATTCGCTGTCAGCACGGGTAAGTCAGGCTGATTCCGAGATCAGTATTACTGAACGCGAACTGACCGAGCGCACCATCACCAGTCCCATTGACGGTATTGTCGTCGGCGAACCCGTCGACGCCGGCGAACGGATTGCCGCGGGTCAGACCCTGCTGACAATTCAATCTAACAATGCATTACAGGTCACCACCTGGGTGAATCAGGATGAAGTTAATCAGGTCAGCCGCGGGCAGACAGCAAAAGTTACCGTGTCGGCAAGCGACGCGGAATACTCTGCCGTTGTCGAATCGGTATCCCGCTCCGCGAGCGCCAGCACCGGTAATTTTGAAATCAAACTCCGTTTGCAAGATGCAGCCGGCAGTCTGCGCGAAGGTATGTCAGCACGTGTTGAAATCGCCTTGCGAAACTCCCGCGATGTCGTTTTTATTCCCCGTAACGCGGTGATCGATCGCGACCGCAGCCATGTCGTGTTTGTTGCCGACAACGGCATCGCCCGCATGCGCAAACCCCGTTTCGGGCTGCCGGACAACGAAAGAATCCCCGCGCTCAGCGGTATCGAACGGGGTGATCTGCTGATTATCGAACCGCTCGCTTACATTACCGATGGCAGCAGCGTCATCATTGAAGGTGCTGATTAATAATGATTAGTACATTCATTGCATGGTGCGTCCGGCGCCCGCTGATCATCAATATGATCATGATGCTGCTCGTGCTGCTCGGCTTGTTCAGCTGGAATACCGGCGCCATCAAGGGCGCGCCTGAACTCAACACCGGTAACTTTTCGATTACCACGCTGCGGCCGGGTGCCAGCTCCGAAAAGATGGAGCTCAGCGTTACGGTACCGCTGGAAGATGAGCTGAGGTCGGTCGACGGTGTTCACAAGCTCAAATCCAACAGTGCCGAGGGCATGTCGCTGATTCAGGTCGATGCCGACCCGAATATCAGCGACGAAGATCTGAAGACACTGGCACGGGATATTCAACGCGCGATCGACCGCGCCGGATCGCGGTTACCCGATGACCTGCTGGAAAAACCGCTGCTGATAGAATCAACCTCGGCGCATTTCCCGGTATCGATTCTGATGATCTACGGCGATGTTCCGGAGCAGACTTTGCGCGAACTGACGCGCTCCCTGCAGGATTCGCTGCGCGAGCTGCCCGGTGTCCGCGGCGTTGACCGTCTCGGCTACCGCGACCGTGAAGTGCATATTCAGGTCGATCCGATGAAGCTGAATCGTCTCGGTGTCTCCTATGACGAAATACGCAAGGCGATCGCCGGACGCAACGTCACCGAAACCGGCGGCTCGCTCGCCTCATTCGTAGGCGAGCAGGACGTGGTCGCGGTGGGTGAGTTCGCGCACCCCAAAGATGTGGCGGAGGTTGTCGTCCGCAGCAATGGTCCGGGCGACTATTTGCGGGTCTCGGATCTCGCCACGATTACCGACGGCTTCTCCGAGCCGGTGCTCACCTACCACAAGAACGGCAAACCCGGCATCGTACTCACGGTACGCGGCATGAAGAACGCCAGCGATGTTGAGGTTGCGCAGGCAGTGAGCGACGCCGCCGACCGCTTCAGTGCAACACTACCACCCGGTGTTAGCGTCACCGTCGTCGATGACGGTGCGGCGATGGCACGCCTGATGATCAATATGCTGTTCAACAACGCATTGCTCGGCGCGATTCTTATCACGATTGTGCTGTTATTTTTCTACCCTTGGCGCAGCATGGTCTGGGTGGTCGCCGGTATACCGATCGCGGTGCTGACCGGGCTAACGCTGATGCCGCTATTCGATATTCCCTATAACACGGTATCGTTGATCGCGATCATTCTGATGCTGGGCCTGCTCGTCGATGACGCAATCGTCACCAGCGAGAGCATTTATCAGGGCTTTGAAGCGGGTCTCGACCCGGAGACCGCTGCGATTGAAGGTGTCGCCGGTATTGCCAGCCCGGTGATAACCGGTGCCTTAACCACCGTATTTGCGATGGTGCCGCTATTGCTGGTCGGCGGCGTGGATGCAAAGTATATGTGGCTGATACCGGCGACGGTTATGCTGATCATTATCGCCTCGCTATTTGAGTGCTTGGTGCTACTCCCCTCACACATTGTCGAATCATTAAAGCGCGCCGATGCCAGCCGTGAAAAAGCTGCCTGGTTCCGACATGTGCAAAACTTTTATCTGGCCACATTGGGCCCGATTATTGAACATCCGCGCATAGCCCTCGGTAGCGGCGTACTGATTTTCATCGCCGGCGTAGTTCTGGTCAGTGAAAATCTGCGGTTTGAAAGTTACCCGGTAACCGACGCGACCGACGCACTGGTCAGCATCGAGATGCCGGCAGGGACACCACTGGCCGAGACCGAAGCTGTTCTGAATCGTCTCGAAACCCGCGTACGGGAAATCATCCCGGCGGAGATCATTACCGGATATTTTGTGGTCGCCGGTGAAAAGGGCAGCGCCAGCCCTGACAACCTGATTCAGATCAAAGGCTCAAATCTGGGCAAGCTCGAACTGAACCTCATCCCCGGTGATGACCGTGACATCACCACATCGCAGATCGTGGCAATGATTCAGGCATTAAAATCCGAGTTTTCCGAGGTCACGCGGTTCAATTCTCAGGTGATCAACGAAACACCTTCGGTCGGCTCCGCTATCGAAGTTCAGGTTATCGCGCAGGATAATAAAATCCGTGGCGAGATTGCCGGCGACATCCTGGGCTGGCTTAACAATCACCACGCGGTAACCGACGCCTGGAGTAACTATGCGCCGGGCAAGAGCACGATAGGACTGAATCTCAATTATGAGCGCATGTCAGATGCCGGTCTGGTCGTCGCCGATGTCACCCGCGCCTTGCGCGTCGCCTATGACGGGCTGATTATTGAGGAACTGCAGACAGTCGAGGAACGCATCCGCTACCGCTTGCAACTGGCGGATCAGTACCGCGACGATATCGGTATTCTGCGCTCACTGCACATTCTTAACCGCGCCGGAGAACAGGTACCGCTGCGCAATATTGCTGACTTTAGCGTTGAGCAGGGGCAGTCGGTTATCTTCCACTATGCCGGGCGTCGTGCCGAAACTGTAAGCGCCGAAATTAACCGGGACAAGACTTCTGTTATCGCCATCAATACGCAATTACAGAACTACATTGCGACGCAGCGTTATGAACAGCGCTATCCCGGCGTCCGCGTCCGTCTCGGCGGTGAACTGGAAGCGCAGGCTGCCACCGCAGACGCAATGGGCGGCGGACTGATTATCGTTTTGGTCAGTATATTCTTTCTGATGGTGCTGTTATTTAACAGCCTGATGCAGCCGCTGATCGTAATGGCAGTTATTCCACTCGCCTTCGTCGCTGTGTTGATGATCTGGGTGATCAGCGACTGGACCCTCGGTGTTGCCGCTATCGTCGGTTTTCTCGGACTGGCCGGTGTACTCGTTAACAGTTCGCTGGTCATGGTCGACTGCATCAATAAACTGCACCTCAATAAAACACTGGAAGTCGGTATTATCGATGCGGGCGCGGCGGTACCCGGCCGCGGTGAAATACTCGAGGGTGCCCGCAACCGCCTGCGCCCGATACTTATCACCGCACTGACCACCAGCGCAGGACTCGGACCGGCGGCCTACGGCATCGCCGGTGCGCACCCTTCACAAACGCCGATGATTATGGTGATGTTCTGGGGTGGTATCGTTGGTTCGGTGACTACGCTGTATACCGTGCCGCTGTTATTGGCGCTAATGAGCGACCTAAAAGGGAAATCAGTCAGCATATGAACGCATTGCAATCCTGGCACAAAATTATCGATAGCAAAGACCCCGCTCTGCTTGATGAGTTACTCGCCGACGACGTGGTGTTCTATTCTCCGGTTGTATTTAAACCTCAAGCCGGAAAGGCACTGACGACGATGTATCTGAGCGCCGCAGTTGCAGTGCTAGGCAACGACAGCTTCCGCTATGTGCGTGAAATCGCCGGTGAAAACAGCGCAATGCTGGAGTTCGAGGTTGAAGTCGACGGCAAGTATATCAACGGTATCGACCTGATACGCTGGAATTCACAGCAACAGATATGTGAGTTCAAAGTCATGATCCGGCCGCTTCAGGCAGTAAATTTATTGCACCAAAAAATGGCTGCATTAGTCGCCTAGAGTTTACCTACGCCGCTCAATTCGACAGAATGAGGGCTTCACATCAATGGAATAACGCCAATGTCTGCCAGTGTCAGCGCAGTGATCAGCGGCTCCGGCCTATGGAAACCAAACCACATTGTGACCAATGAGGAACTCGTCGGTGCCTATAACGGCTGGGCGAGCCGCTACAATGAACAAAACGCAGATGCGATCGGTCGCCGTGAACTGGAAGCGAAACCGCTGTCTTCCGCTGAATTTATCGAGAAAGCCTCGGGCATCAAGCAGCGCTATGCCTACATCAAGGACGGCATTCTCGATATCGACCGTATGTGCCCCGATATTCCCACTCGTCCTGATGATCAGATATCCGATCAGGCAGAGATCGCGCTACATGCTGCGCGGGCGGCCCTGACCGATGCCGGAAAATCGCCCGCTGATATCGATGCGGTCATAGTTTCCTGCGCCTACACCCAGCGCTCCTACCCCGCCATTGCGATCGAAGTGCAGCATGAACTTGGTATTGAGGGTTTTGGTTTCGATATGCTGGTTGCCTGCTCAGCCGCCACCTTCGCATTGCACCGCGCCCGTGAAATGGTCATTGCCGGCACCGCGCGGGCAGTACTGGTCATCAACCCTGAGTTAACCTCGCCGCAGGTCAATTATTGCGACCGTGACAGCCACTTTATTTTCGGCGATGTCGGCACGGCAATCGTTGTAGAACGCAGCGACAGTTGCCGCTCTGAGCATAGCTACGAGATGCTGGGCGCGCGGGCTATCACCAGCTACAGCAACAACATCCGCTCAAACTTCGGCTATGTGAATCGCGCCAACGGCGGCGATCCCTACGGCGGCGATCGTCTGTTTGTGCAACAGGGGCGCAATGTATTCAAAGAAGTCTGTCCGATGGCAGCAACGCATATCAGCGATCACCTGAAATCATTGAATATAGAAAACGCGGCAGTGAAACGTTGGTGGCTGCATCAGGCCAATATCAATATGAACCACCTGATCGGTAAAAAATTGTTAGGACATATGCCCGATAACAAGGAAGCACCAATAATTCTCGATGAGTTTGCCAATACTGCTTCCGCCGGTTCTATCATCGCATTTCACAATTACCACAAAGATTTGCAACCCGGCGACTATGGCCTGCTCTGTTCTTTCGGCGCCGGTTATTCGATCGGCAGCATCGTGCTGCGCAAGCGCTGATCCGGCATGCAACCACAGGAGAACCAAATGTGACAGATATCGACGGCTTTATGGACCGGTTTATCACCGCGTGGCGCAACAAAGATACCGACGGACTGATGGCAATGTTTACTGAGGACGCGGAGTACACCAATATTCCGATGGACCCGCCCAATATCGGTCACGAGGCGATCCGCGCCTTTATAGAAAGCTTTCTCGGCACCATGGACTCTATCAGGTTCGAAATACATCGCCAGGTGGTCAATGGCAATACCATCATGAATGAGCGCACCGACCATATTGAGATCGGCGGACAGAAAATTGCGTTGCGGGTGATGGGTGTTTTCGAGCTGGAAAACGGTAAAATCAAGCTATGGCGCGATTATTTTGATATGAGCGCGTTTAACCCCGCCTAGTGCTCAGTTCCTGAGGCCTCAATAGCGACTACCGGGCTTGCCGTTCTGGCATGCAGGACATTTGCGGCGGGTGATCGCGGATGCGGCAGCGCCATATTCTTCACCACAATGACCGCAGCTTAGTTTGTAAACCAGCTGTGTGCTATCACCGGCGACATTGCCACGGTGTCCCTGACATACCTGATTATTCTTGTTTACAAACCCGATAAAAGTGCTCTTACCACCGCCGGAGCGAAACTCCTCTTCCTGCGACGAAACCGTCGGGACCGATAAATCTTCAATCCCCAGCGCGCTGATGTCAGGCAACCAAATAACATCTTCCGGCGGCACGCCACACGCCACCGTAAAACGCGGGTACAGCGATGCAACCCAAGCGGCCATAAATGCATCTAACTGATCGTGGCTCTCACCCCTGACGGCGACGGCTAGCTGCTGCGCCAGCGACTCCCGTGACCACCCGGTTGCCTTCGCTATTTTACCCAGTTGTTCGCGCTGCCCGGTGCGGGTCGACTTATGCGTGCCAACCGCGCCCAGCGTTCGCGCGACCGCATGGGGAAAAATCTCGATACATTCCCAATGCTCCATCAGCACCCTGAACAAATCGAAACCCAGCAACATCCATAATTGAAAAGCATTCGGCAGGCGCGCCGCCGCGCCGCCGGCCTCCAGATGCGCCTTGCCCTCAGCGACGATTTGTTCAAACTTTTCCGCCGACGGCGTCGGGTAGCAACCGATTTTCAGCGCATCCATCGCCAGTTCGCTGGCGCGTCGCTTCGACCCGGCCGGCTGCCGGGGCGCATCGATCGCAATCTTTTCAATACGCACGTCGAATTGATCTTCCACCGCGTGCAGGAAATCGCGACACTGAATTGCCAACTGCAGGCGCTGCGCTTCATCCAGCATCGCCGGGTTACCGGTACCAACAGGATGGGCGGACGACATGCTTGTCAGCGGTAACGGCGTGACAACACCCTCTACCAGAGTACAGACACAAACGGGTAGCGGTTTGCCTTTGGCACAGGAAACATCGATACCCGCCCAGGCAGGTGTCAGAAACTGCGTCGGTCTGCGGGAAGTGGCGTGATCGGTCATAACGCGCTACCCGAGACCTGCCAGCCATTCATCATCTGAACCATCATGAATATCGGCGAACAGCGGTGTCGACAAATAGCGCTCACCGGTATCCGGTAGCATCACCAGTATCTGGCTGCCCTCGGCTGCAGTCGCCGCCACCTGCAATCCGGCGGCCAGCGTCGCCCCAGCCGAAATCCCGACCAGAATGCCTTCAGTTCTGGCCAGACTGAGTGCGGTCGCAATCGCGTCATCATCACTGACCGCGACAATCCGGTCCGCCACATTGCGATTCAATACCTTAGGCACGAAATCCGGCGTCCAGCCCTGAATTTTATGGGGCGCCCATTCACCACCGCCGAGCAGCGGCGCGGCCGCGGGTTCAGCCGCAATAACCTGAATATCGGGGCGCGCCAGTTTAATGACCTCACCGGCACCGGTTAGGGTGCCGCCCGTGCCCCAACCCGTCACCCAATAATCGAGTCGTTTGCCGGCAAAATCCCGCAGTATTTCCGGACCGGTAG
>JBFJYC010000159.1:0-7395 GCA_041622815.1 Spongiibacteraceae bacterium
GCGATGGTGCATAAAAACTCACCGAACCGGATGATCCTCAATGCCGGCGCGGGTTCTTTTTCCTGCACACGTCTGGTTGAGTCGGACCCGGTGTATATCGGCGATGCTGAGCTAAGTGTCGATAGCGTTTTTGCCTCCCTCGGTAAAATCCGTGATTTTTCTAACGAGGTGGAAGTTCAGCAGGGCGGTGAGCACGTCATTCGTATGGTGACTGAAGCCGGTAAAGCTGCCGGTATGATGTAGACGCCGCTGGCCCGATAAAAAGGCGGACTGATGTCCGCCTTTTTATTGCCTGTGAGAAAGTTATTATCCCGTGCTAGGGCTGCACACCGCCGGCGGGCGAGTTGTGGTTTATAACCGCTGCATCGGTAACTTCAAACGTCCATTTATCCGCCTTAGCAAAAGTACCGGTATTTGGGCTTGCTGATTTCCGGGGTGTGTTTTTGGGAGCTGTTTTTGCCGGATTTTTTGCAGTGCTTTTAGCGGCCGTCTTTTTCGGTGGTTCTTCAGGGGCGGAGGTTTCGGGTTTGGCCACGGCCGGCTTGCCGACATCGAAAGTGCCGAGTTTGGAGGCGCCCATCTCGCTGCGCAGCTTGTTAAATGGCTGGAAATTGGCAAAGCTCTTAAGGTTCATATCCGGGTGCCGAAGGGTTAACTACTATTAGTTGCTCAATTGCAGAATTTTGGCGATCCGCGATTCTGCATCTGTCCGTATTTTAAATTCAACGCGTTGTGAGCGGTCGCTGTCTTCGACGCCGTCGTCGTTGTAAATCAGCTTAGCAGAGGACAGTCCGTTCGCGGTGAGATGTTGCCGCAGCCAGCTCCGGTATTTCAGTATTTCCGGCAGGCCCATTACGTAGTGCAGCACGCTACGGGTTCTTTCGTGGGAAAGGTCCATATTGCGTAGGTAGGCTTCCTGCTTGCTGCGGGCCGCCTTCCAGAAGCTTGAGGTGTGACCCTCTATACGGATCTCAGCGATGTCGCGACGGAAGTCATCCTGCTGGATTGTCCGCAGATAGCGTGGAAAAAACTCGTCCAGAATCTTTCTGTACTGTTCTTTTAAGTTCGCGGACCCTACATCGAACAGCGTTTCCGGTTCGTTGAAACGAATGGTGAGGTCTTCGAAAATTTCCGCATTCCATTTTGGCAGATCACCGGAGAATTCGCTCAAAAGACGACGGTATAAATCCTGACGTTTCTGGTCGTAAACTACCGCGACATCCTTGACATTGTCAGCGGTAATTTTTGCACCCTCAAGCTCGCGCTTGAGTTGCGCAATCGCATCGCTGTCCACTTTGACAGTCTCCAGCTGATGCTCGAGCGAGGTAACCTTGGCCTGGAATTTTTCTGACTCCTCAGTACCCGATAAAATAAACTGCACCAGCAGCAAAATGAAAATGATGACGGCGCCACCCATCAGGTCGGTCGCCGAGATCCACTGATCGCCGGTTAACCCGTCTTCTTCAAAATCATCTTCCATCATGATTAGCTGGCCCTTGCGATATTAACGACATCACGTAAGCGTTCGGTCAGTGGCGTGTAGTCTTCTACAAATTTCTCTGACAGTGCGGCAAGTTGCCGGCCGAAGGTATTGAGGGCCTTAGTAAGTTCGTCGTCGAGTGCATGGTCGAGGCGAATGACCTGCTCTTCGATACGCTCGGAAATATCGCTGACGTGGCGATTGGTCTGTTGATTACCTTCGATTATCTTCAGCTCGATATTGGCGAGGCTGTTCGCGGTCTCATCAACGATGTGGGAGAAACGCTTCAGATGACCTTCCATCTCGACGCGCTGTGAATCGATGCCGGTGAGCAGGCCGCCAAGACTGCGGGAAATGTCGGTAAACATTTGTGCGTGCTGGGAAATGTCGTCGAGCCGGCGTGCGGCGATATCCATATTGGCTGCCGCCTTGGTCTGATGATCGAGCGTGTCGGATATCTGCTTGCGATAGGTTTCCATCCACTCGATCAACTCGCCCATGCCCTCGTTGAAGGCGCCGAACTTGTCCCAGAACTGGCCGGAGAACTGGCTGTTAAATTGTTTAACCGTTTCTTCCAGCGCCTTCATCAGCGCCTTCGGGCTGGCCTGCTGTTTGGCCGTATTGTCCTGCACAGCCCTGCGGATGCCCTGCAGCTCTTTAATCGTATTGGCCTGCGCTTTTTGCATATCGGTGCCAAGTGACATTGCCCCGGTATTGAGCTGCGCAACCGCGTCGCCGAGTTTGCTCATGGACTCGGTCGAACTGGACTGGGTTTCGCGCATTGCTTCGATAATCGCGCCGGAGCCGGAGTCGAAGCCGGTAACCGCGTCGTTGAGTGCGGCCAGCGCCTTGTTAGACTCAGCCTGGCCGCCGGAAACCGCAAGGCGGATTTGTTCGAGTGCCTCGCGGGTCTCGGCCTGTGCCTCAGCAAAGCTTTTAAAGACACCTTCGGATCCTGCATCCGGCCCGACCAGTGCGTAGCGCAGATCATCGATGGTATCCATGATGCGGGTGGCAAGTGAGTTGCCGTCGCCGGCGAGACCCTTCTCGAGGTCGCCGAAGCTGCTGGCAACCTGAGAGGTTAGTAGCTGTATGCCGTCATTCAGCTCATTCAGCGAGCCTAGGCTACCGGAAACCGCGCCGATGTCGGTACTGATGCTGCGACCCAGTGACTCGATCCCTTCGTTGAGGTTGTCCAGCTTGGCGAGACTAGCGCCTGATTGTTCAGCCAGTGAACTGCTGAGGCCGGCTGTTGCCGCGGCAACACCGGCACCGATAGCGGCCATACCTGTGCTGAGTTGATCCAGCTTTTCCATGCTCGCAGCGCTCTGCTCTGCGAGCGCGCCGGTCAGATCTCCCGATGCGGCACTAAAGCCGCTGCTGATTGCCGCGATGCCGGCGCCTAGTTGATCGAGCTTCTCAATATTCAGTGCATTCTGTTCGGCCAATGCATTGCCAAGGCCGGCTGTTGCTGCGGCCACACCCGTGCCCATAGTGGCAATGCCGGTTTGCAGTTTCTCGAGTTTTTCCAGATTGGCGGCGTTCTGTGCCGCCAGTGTCGATGCCAGCATTTCCTGGCTACCGCTGAATTCCTTAGCGATGGATTCGGCAACGCCGGATTCACCGAGCATGGTGTTCTGGAATTCGGTGGCGATACGTTCCACGCCGGAAGTCATGGTCGAAGCGAGGTGCGCACCGATATCTTCCTGCAGCGCCTGCATACGGGCGGTGGAATCCGCTTGGAAATTGCGGAATTCGTCGAGCAGCATGGCGGAGGCCTGAAGGCCGGTCAGCAGTGCTTCCTGGTTACCGTTTAAGGTGTCGGAAAGCTGCTTGAATTGATTGCCGGAATTAGCCACCAGTTCGCTGAGCTCTGCTGCTGAGCGTTGCTGAAGTTCCCGCATTTCAGCAGTCGAGCCCTGAGCCAGCGCGGTAATAGCAGCGGCCGAGTCGTGTTGAACATTCTTGAGGGTGGAGGATGTTTCTTCCTGCAAGGCTTTAATTGCACTGAGCGAACCCTGCTGCATTGCTTCGAGTGAGGCCGCATTCTCGCGCTGTGCCTCTCGTAACACTGCGGTTGTACCGCTTTGTAGCTCTTTTAGTGTTGCCGATGAGGTTTCCCCCATCGCCTGCACCGTCGCCAACATGGCGTTATCACGCTGCCCGGTAGCGTCGAGCGATGCATGTAAATCGCCGAGGACCCCGCGGATATCGGCCAACGCCGCGCTGAGTTGGTTGTCGCCGCCTTCTTCTTTGGCCTGCAGGGCATTAATGCCGGCGAGCAGCGAGGATTTTTTTGGATCATTGATACCGGACTCGACGTTCTTCATCGACACGACGAGGTCTTCCATTAATCTACGGTTGTCGCGACGGGCGATTTCCGCGCCGGTCAGCAGGCCGGGACGGAACAGAAATCTGAGTTTGACCAGCAACGCGCCCAGAATGCCTGCAACCGAGGTCCAGAACGCGAGCCGGATCCCATCGAACAAGTGAGGCAGGCTGCCGCCGGCGTTAGTCGGATCGAATCCGAACAGGCCGATGGTTATGCCCAGGAAGGTGCCGAAAATACCGAAGCTGGTTAACACCGAGGGAGCGGCATTGACCATCCGCAAATTTTTCGAAGTCAGCGCATAGATCGTCAGCAACGTGATAATCGCGATGATCGTAATGGTGAGGTACAAAATTACCGTAGGGCCCATCGGTTTTACATCTCCGTTTTTGCAAGAGCAAGCCATCCATCCAAGCGCAGCCATATGAGCTTGTCAATTGAATAATATGTGTAGGTGTGTACGCCGCTCGATTTTTAATAAACAAATCAAGCAGTTGAGTGTGTAGTGCTGATCATTCATCAGGTCCTGTGGCGGTGTTACGCTAGCCACCCGGTAGCCGGAGTTCGTGTGATGTCCCACAAGCAGGTTTTACAGCGGTTAGGCTGCGATGATTTGTCGACGCTGATACCGGCACAGTTCCTGTCCCGGTTCGGGCTCGGCCCGCCGGGCCAGTACGGCATGGTTGCGCGTGATGTACCCGCAGCTATCAGGCTGTTGCGGGATGCCGGTGCCAGCGAATTTGTGCATGCCAATATGCGGCCACCGCAATGGGTTGAAGCGGGCATCGCCAGAAAGGGGGTCGTCACCGAGGTGGCCTTCGGGTACAGCAATCACCAACAGATTGAATTACTCGGCCCGGGGCAAAATACGACGCTGTATACCGATGCTATTCCTAGGGATGGGCGTATTACACTGCACCACGCCTGCGTTTTTATGAAAGGCATCGATGCTGCGGAAAAAAATCTGAACGCGGCCGGTTATCCCACAGTGGTGAGCGGAAACGTTGGGTTGAAGAATATCTTCACCACCCGGTTCCGCTATTTTGATACCCGCGCTGAACTCGGTATCTATTTAGAACTTTGCGAATATCTGCTGTTTACCCGCCATGCGCCGCCCGGCGAAAGCTTGTTGCGGTTTATCGCCAGACGGCAGCGGCGCTTTGCCGGTTGAGCCGGGTAGTCTAGTTGCCCATTGCGACGTCTTTGGCCCACGCATAGTTGGGTTTGCCCGCCGGTGAACGCGGGATTTCATCCACCCAGTGCAATTCACGCGGGATTTTATAGCCGGCGATTTTAGTGCGGCAATGGGCCTGCAGTGCCTCGATATCCGGTCTGGTATCTCCCCGGGGCTGCGCCACCACAGCGACGCGGCTGCCCCATTTGTCATCGGGTACGCCAACCACGACACAGTCGAATATCGCGTCAAGCGCCTTGCAGGCGGACTCGACTTCTTCCGGAAAAATTTTCTCACCACCGGAATTGATGCAAACCGAGCCACGACCGAGCATGGTGATGCGGCCATCGGCTTCTACCCGGGCGAAGTCCCCGGGAATCGAATAACGGATGCCGTCTTTGGTGGTGACATAGGTTTCCGCCGACTTTACCGGGTCCTTGTAATATTCGCGGGGAATAAAGCCGGAGCGGGCAACTTTGCCGATTCGCGCGTCGCCCGGCGGAATAATCTCCAGTGTCTCTGTGTCGAGTACCACAGTACCCGGCATCGGCGTTACTGTGGGGCCGCCACCGGACATCGCGGTCTCGCCTTTTTTGACGATGGTCATGCCATTGCCGCCAACTTCTGACGCGCCGATGCTATCGACCATGATGATATCGGGGAAGCGCTCGAGAAACTGGTCTTTAATCGATGGCGAAAACACCGCCCCGGAACTGGCTATGACAAACAACGAGGAGGTGTCCGGCGCCGGATCCATAATGTTAAGGGCTTCGATTAGTGGGCGGCCCATTGCGTCACCGACAATAAACAGTGAGTTCACACCTTCACGTTCAATGAGCTGCCAGGCATCGACCGGATCGAAATGCGACATCAATACGATTTTGTTGCCTTCAAAGGCGCGGCCGATCGTCGACCATTGCGTGGCACCGTGCATCAACGGGGCAATCGACATTACGGTCATGCCGCCGTCTTTACCGCGGTCAACAATTTCCTCAGGGCGCTCAACCGGAATCTGGGTCATCTGATCAACGCCGCCGCCGAGAGCGAATATCACATCGCGGTGATTCCAGACCACGCCTTTGGGCATGCCGGTTGTCCCGCCGGTATACAAAAGATAGCGGTCATCGTCGGCGCGGGGACCAAAGTCGCGCTCGGTGCTTTCGCCTGCGAGTGCCGCTTCATACTCGAGGTATTGAAGATCGACCGGGGTAATTTCGCTGCTATCTTCAACGACCAGAACATGCTCGAGTTTTGGCAGTGTGTCGCGCAGTTCGTTGAGTAATGGCAGGTATTGGCGTTGCACAACGACGGCTTTCAGATCGGCGTTGTCAAAAATATAAGCTAGCTCTTCAGCAACATAGCGATAGTTGATATTGACGAACACTGCGCGGATTTTTGCCGTCGCAAAAATTGTTTCAACCCATTCCACGCAGTTGGTCGCGTAGACGCCGACGTGATCGTCCTTGCCGATGCCTTTAGCGGCCAAATGATGCGCGAGTTGATTGGCGCGTGCTTCCATTTCGGCAAACGTCCGCCGCTCTGCATCACACACCAGAAAATCACGGTCGCTGTACCGGTCGACCGCGAGTTCAAAGATATCCGCAATATTAAAGTGCATCCTGTTCTCCTGTTTTATGTTCGCATAACAAACGGCTTATCAGCCGGTTCGTCATCGGGTTAGTATCTGTCGCAAAACGCAGGATGGTAACTTAAATTCCGGCACGGTCGGAGCGAATCGGGCAATAATTAAATGCGAAAGCACAGGAGCATCAAAATGGGATTGCTGATGGCGGGTTTACTGCTCGTTGCGGCCGCAGGGCTTGGCATAGCGGGTCAGTACCGCATTGAGCAGCGCTACCCACCGGCGGGTAAGTTTATCGAGGTCGGCGGACAGCGACTGCATTACATCGATGAAGGCAGCGGTCCCGCGCTTTTGCTGGTTCACGGCGCCAGCTCCAATTTGCAGGATTTCGCGGCGAGTATTGTGCCTGAGCTGAGCCCGCGCTTTCGTGTGATTGCTTTTGACCGCCCCGGTTTCGGTTATAGCCCGCGTTACCCGGGTGAATGGCGTGACCCTGAGGCACTGGCCGGCTTGTTTCTTGATGCGGCCGAACAGTTGGGGGCGGCGCAACCGGTAGTGCTGGGGCACTCCTGGGGCGGCTCGGTGGCCATGAGCGCGATGGTGCACCATCGCGAGCGGATTCGCGGCGGTATTCTGCTGAGCGGTGTCGCGGGTCATTGGGTTGGTAGTACCGGCTGGATGTATGATGTTGCGCAGCTGCCGCTGCTCGGCCCGATGTTCGCACACACGCTGGTTTATCCCGCCGGCAGTTTGCTGTTGCCAGATATGGTGAAAGGCATTTTGGCACCCAATCCGGTTCCTGAAAATTATATTGAAAGGATGGCGGCGCC
>JBFJYC010000160.1:0-7340 GCA_041622815.1 Spongiibacteraceae bacterium
AGTTTTCACGCCACGGGCGCAGGTCCAGTTCATGAGTCCATGCGGTGCGTGACTGTTTATGCAGCATGACATAGTTCTGTGCGATCGCATCCGGACTCAGAATCGCATCGTCATCGCGCATTTCATCAATATCCGGAAATAACTGCGCAATAAAATCGGTATCGATTGCGCCGTCGATAATGGTGTGCGCGACATGAATATTTCTGGGACCAAGCTCCCGCGCCATCGATTGCGCCAATGAACGCAGCGCGTGCTTGGCACCGGCGAACGCTGAGAAACCCGATGCGCCGCGTATGCTGGCAGTAGCACCGGTAAATATGATGGTGCCGCGCTCCCGCGGCAGCATCACCTTGGCGACTTCCCTGCCCATCAAAAAGCCGGCGAACGCGCCCATCTCCCACACCTTGCGGTAAACCCGCGATGTGGTTTCTGCAATCGGAAAGAACACATTGGCGCCGATATTAAACACCGCCACCTCGATCGCGCCGACCTCACGCTCGATTTTTTCAACCAGCGCAATCATCGCATCTTCGTCACGGGCATCCGCGGGAAACGCCAGCGCCTCGCCGCCGGCATCGCGAATACTCTGCGCCAGCGCCTCAAGCTCGTCGGCATGGGTGGGTCGCCGCACCACACAGGCAACCATACCTTCGGCTGCAAAAGCCTTTGCCACCGCTGCTCCGGTTGCATCACCCGCACCGATAACCAGACAGGCCTGTTTTGTTTGGGTCATGACGCCTCACTCCTTGCTGCATCAACCGAAAGCGTTGCGAGCGGACCGTAAGTGGCGGGATCTTTTGCAGCAGATATTGTTCCGGGCTGTAGCCGGTTACTCCCTACAGCGGTGAAGTAGGCAGCGGCAAAGGTTTCACCCGCAACGGGCTCGAGCACACTGTCCAGATACCAGTGCTCGCCCTGACAGCGCTGCGGCGTGATATCGAGCAACAGATAGCCGTGCTCAGCGAGATTCACATACTGCAGATGCGGGTTCTCGGTATACAGCTCGCGTGATCGCGCCTCCCGCGTATCGCGCGGACCGGGCGATGTGACTGAAGTTGTCACGAATTCAACCGCCATCGAACCTTCGCCGGTCGATGCGTCATAGCCGCCGGCAGCCGGGTCAGGGTTATTCGGGTCCTCGGTAATATTCATGCTCCAGGCGGTATGAATATCCCCGGTCAGCACCACCACATTATCGATCGCAGCATCTGTGCCTGCCGCCTTACCCCGTAACACGTTCCAGACCCGCTCGCGGGAGCGCG
This sequence comes from Spongiibacteraceae bacterium, assembly GCA_041622815.1. Lineage (GTDB taxonomy): Bacteria > Pseudomonadota > Gammaproteobacteria > Pseudomonadales > Spongiibacteraceae > JBFJYC01. The sequence continues at coordinate 1,263 of JBFJYC010000160.1, forward strand.
GATAGCCGTCCCATTGGTCCGGATTAAGAAACTGGCCGCCCTGCCCGCCGGGGTTGCGGGTATTACTACTATTGGCCGCCCCCTTAATTTTCAGCTGACCGAACATCACCTGCTGTCCGAGCAACTTCCAGCTGGCATCGGCGGACTGCAGGGCGTGCTGCAAGAAACCCTGCTGCTCCTCGCCTAACAAATCGCGGCCGGTATCAGCGAACTCCCCGGTATCGGTAAACGTCTTAAATCCGATATCCGGCAGCGTCTCGCCATTCGGCTCAAGCTGTTCGGCGCGCCCGACAAAACGGGTATCCAACATAATCAGATCCACCAGACCGCCAAAATGAAAGCGGCGATAGATGCGCGCGTCGTTGCCGGGTTCGGGCAGCCGTATTGGCATCCATTCGTTGTATACCCGTCTTGCAGTTGCCGAACGATCGGGCCAACTGCCCTCACCGGGCTGATGATTGTGCGCACCGCCGGACCAGGCATCGTTGCTCAGCTCATGATCATCCCACACGCAAATAAACGGGTGCTGTTGGTGGCAGCGTTGCAGATCACGATCCCGTTTATACAGGCTGTGCCGGCGACGATAGTCTGCAAGACTCAACAGCTCGTGTGGCGGGTCGTAGATACGGCCGCCTGCCTGCACCTTGCTGCCGTAGCCATTGTTACCGTACTCATAGATGTAATCGCCAAGATGAATCACGCAATCCAGGTCGGGGCGCTGCGCAACCCGCGCGTAGGCGTTGAAAAAACCGTGGGGATAGCTCGAGCAGGACATCACCGCAAAGCGGAGATGGTCGACACCGGCGGCCGGCAATGTCCGGGTTCTGCCGGTATCACTATCCTGACCGAGCGCCCTGAAACGATAGTAGTAGGTGGTGCCCGCCTGCAACCCCGGCACATCTATTTTCACCGTGTGGTCGCGATGCGCTCCGGTGATGAAGGTGCCCGCGGCAATAATTTTGGCGAAATCCGGCCGCGCGGACACCTCCCAATCGACCGCGCACTCACCGCCGCTGACACTGCTCACCCGCGTCCAGATCATCACCCGGTCCACCAACGGATCGCCGCTGGCGACGCCGTGCACAAAAGCTGGTGCCGACTGTTTTTCCCCGGCTTTATCCGGACGGGAATCCGCCGGCGTGCGCGACATCGACAGCGCCGGCGTCGCCGCCAACGCCCCGACACTGCTCATACCGATATTGCGCAGCAAGCTCCTTCTGGATAATCCGCTGCGACTCTTACGTCCACCCATGCGAGCGCCCCTATCAATTCCCGGACCCGACTATAACGGGCCATTGCACCTCAGACAGCAAAATAACGCACCTAGCAAACGGATTTGCTATCCTCCGCGCAACTATCCCGGAGGTAAATATGTTTGCAAAAACCGTTCTATGGCTCACCGCCGCTATTCTCGGCGGGTACGGCGTCGCCTGTGCCATCTCACCGGAATTGCCCGCAGGGTATATCGGCTACACCCTCACCAACGCCGATGCCCGCATCGAGGCCGCGGCCATGTATGGCGGTGTCCAAACCGCTATCGGCCTGTTTTGTATTCTGGCCGCGCTCAAGCCCGCCTATACGCGGACCGGACTGGTCGTCGTATTATTCGTATTTGTCGGCCTCGCTTCTACCCGCTTACTGGGCTTTCTGATGAGTGCCGACCCGACCACGGTCTATACCCACGGCGCGCTGGTCTACGAAATTACAACGCTTGTGTTCGCCGCTATCGCGTTGCGACTGCATAACAGCGACGCAGCGGCGTGAGCGAGCTGCCGCCCTGCCCGAAGTGCGCATCGGTCTATACTTACGTGGATGCCAACCTGCTGATCTGCCCAGAATGCGCCCACGAATGGTCTGCGGATGAAGCCGAGGAGCAGAGCGGCGGCGTTACCGACGCCAACGGCAAGCTGCTGCAGAGCGGCGATACCGTCACCGTCATCAAAGACCTGAAGATCAAAGGCAGCTCATCGGTAGTGAAGGTGGGTACAAAAGTGAAAAATATACGTCTGGTCGACCGCGACCACGATATCGACTGCAAAATCGACGGTATCGGCGCCATGTCACTGAAATCCGAATTCGTTAAAAAAGTCTGAGTAGAAGAAAACTGTCCGATCTATGAAAAACAACCCCCGCCACCGCCAAACTAGCTTCCTACTGACCATTATGCTGCTGAGTGCCTGCGCATCGGCGCCGCCACAGGCACCGGAGCGATGGCGCTGGATAGTCGCCGAAACCGGCTTCGCCGCCAGCACGGTTGAAGTGCTCCGCAGCGGTGCATTGCTGACCACGATAGATGTCGCATGCGATCTCAGCGACGCCAAGGCTCGCCGCAGCGACACCGAAGAACACACAAGCAGTCGCGTCGAAGCTATTTATGGCACACCCTACCCGAACGGCCTGCTGATAATCAGTTGCCCGACCGGCGCACATTCTGAGCGCATTGACGTCTACGACCCGGCCGGCCGCGGCGCGACACCGGTATACAGCAGGGTCGGCAGCTACTTTGTCGACTGGCGTATCGATCACGGCGTGTTATTGGTCAGCTATGACTTACCCTGTGACGCAGAGGATCGCGCCACCGCTTCCTGCGGGATGGCTTTTCATGCGGTAGAAGAGCAAGTCGAGCTGTAAAACAGCGCTACACCAGCGCAATCCCCGCCAGTACCAGCAAAGCGATATTAGCGACGCCGCCGATCAGAAAAAACCAGGTCCGCGGACTGGGATTCTGCTCGGTGGAAATGCCGTAATACAGCGCCATATGCGCAATACGGCAGACCGCAAACAACCATACAAACAGCGCCGCCCACTGCGCTGAAGCGCCGGCAAACAGCGCGAGAAATGCGGTGCCCAGAAACGTCGGCACATTCTCCAGCGAGTTCATAAAAGTCCGGTGCGAACGAAACACAAAGGATTCGTGGCTGAGCGACTCATCAATTTTGCCGGGTACGGCGCCGGGTTGTTTCGCCTTCGCGCCACTGGCGATAAACCACTGCGCGATGACCGTGGCAATCACGACCAACAAGCCCCAAAGCGCTGCGGTATAGTCAGTTGTCAGATTCATTATCGTTCTCCCTTAAAAAACTGCCTGCTCAGTCATGGGTTGCGGCATGCAAACCGGCCCGCCGCCCGAAAAATGTCGCCTCGCCGATACAGGTGCCGCTGGAATAGCCGGCGCCATCCTGCGCGATATTCGACGCGCAGGCACCCGCCGCGTACAGACCTTGTATCGCGGAGCCATCCTGCCTGAGCACACATCCGTCTGCATCGACTTTCAGACCGCCGAGTGTAAACCCGACATAGACACTCTTACCCAGACTGCACTGCAACGCCGCAAACGGCGGCTCTGTCAGCGGCTGCAGCCAATCCGTATACTTATGAAACGCCGGGTCTTCGCCGTTCACGGCATGACGGTTATAGTCATCAAGCGTCGATTGCAGCGCGCCTTCCGGCAAGCCGAGACCGGCCTCCATTTCCGCCACTGTTTCCCAAGCATCAATCAGTTCCTGCATCCCCAGTTCAGGCCGGCCAAAACAGGCGTTATCCGCGATTAAGTATGCAACGCCGTCCTGCTGCTCGAGACAGGCGATGGCGCTGCGCGAATGATAGGAATCCTCGGCGACAAAACGCTTACCCTGATTGTTGACCAGAATGCCTTTGAGCAGACTCTCCGGCGGATAAAACGGCGATGTCAGCAAGGCGCCGTCCATATGCTGCGCCACGCCGCCGGCGGCCAGACCCAGCTGAATAGCGCCGCCATCGTCATTGGGATTGCCCTGCTTAAACACCCCCGGATGCGCGAGCTTCGGGCAGTACTCCGCGAGCATGGCTTCATTCATAGCAAAACCGCCGGCGGCCAGCACCACACCGCGACTGGCTTTGACGTAGCGCAGCTCACCGAAATGCGTATAGGCGACGCCGCTGATAGCGCCTTCAGCATCGACAAGCAGTTGTTTGACATAGGCATCGAATTGAAACTGGACCCCGGCGCCCTGCGCCGCCGCCGTGAGATGCTGCATCACCAACCCGCCGCCTTCGCTGCCGGTTTTTTCGACCTTATGGCCGCGCGGCGCGGGCTTTGCCTGTTCCCGTATCGGCCAGACCTTTTCATTACCCGACCAGATCAGACACTCATCGGTGGGCTGCTCAAAATGCTTTTGTTGGTAAAAGCCGTCGTTGAAGGGCACACCCTGCGCGGTAAGCCAATAGAAATGGGCAACACTTTGCTCGCAATACAGACGTATTTTCTGCTCATCGGGATCGGGGGTATTCGCCAGCAGGTTGGCATACATGTCCTCGACGCTATCCTCGATACCATTGGCTAATTGCGGGCGGGTGCCGCCACCGAGATAAAAATGCCCGGTCGCCACCGTGGTCGTACCGCTAATACCGCTGGCGCGCTCGAGTACCAACACATCGGCGCCGGCATGCGCGGCTTCGATAGCGGCACAGCTGCCCGCTGCACCGAAGCCGACCACGACAACATCACACTGTGCATGCCACTCCTTAACCGTTGCCGTACTGACAAGGCCGTATAGTTCTGATGCCATAAATTGTCCGATAAATAACCAAGAGCCGGCTCAACGCTGGCTTTCATTGCTGGCGAGCTAAATAATGCCGCAACTCGAACAATAACACCGGCATTACCATGATGAGTACCATCGGCCTTGCCGCCGGGCTTGGCCTGCTGATTTATCTCGCCATTCGCGGCGTCAATATTCTGATTGCGGCGCCGCTGTGTGCTGCGATCGTCTCGATGACCAGCGGCATCGCATGGCTGCCGCCCCTCGCCGGCGAGGGTAGTCCCGATTTTGCGACCAGTTATATGGCGGGCTTCACCGGCTTCTTTGCCAGCTGGTTTTTGATGTTTCTGCTCGGCGCGATATTCGGTGAAGTGATGGGCGCATCCGGCGCCGCCGCCAGCGTCGCCCATTGGGTGGTAGAAAAACTGGGCGTACAGCACGCATTGTTAGCGGTAGTGCTGGCCTGTGCGCTGCTGACCTATGGCGGCGTCAGCGTGTTTATCGTCGCCTTCTCGGTCTATCCGCTGGCAGTGAATCTGTTCCGGGAAGCCGATTTGCCGCGGCGCTATATCCCGGCGGCGCTGACCTTCGGCTCGGTGACCTTCACCATGACATCCGCCGGCTCGCCGGAAATCCAGAACCTGATTCCGATGCCTTATCTGGGCACCACCGCCTACGCCGCATGGGAAGTCAGCCTGATTGTCGCGGTATTAATGGCGGTACTCGGTTTTGTCTGGCTGCGGCGCATGGTCGCTGCGGCGGTCGCCGGCGGTGAATCCTTCGAGGCCCGCGATACCGATGCGATCGAGCGCGACTACGCGCAGGCACCGGCGCCGTTGATGAGCCTGCTGCCACTGATCACGGTGCTGGCCGTGTTTATGTTGTGTCAGTACCCGCAGAGCGCACCGGGTTTTATGCAATGGATGCTGCCTTCGGTATCACTCGGCAAGTATGCACTGGTGGTCGCGCTCGGCAGCGGCACACTGATCGCCGTCGCTATTGGTTACAAACATATAGACCGTATGCCGTTGGCGTTTTCCGTCGGTGCAACCGGCGCGGTAATCGCGATCACCAACACCTGCGCGGTGGTCGGCTTCGGCTCGATAGCAAAACTATCACCGGCCTTTCAGGAGGCCCTGATTCTGGTCCAGAATATTCCGGGTGACCCGCTGATCAGCGCCGCTATCGCCATCAGCGTAATCTGCGGATTAACCGGCTCGGCCTCTGGCGGCCAGAGTATCGCGCTACCCTTACTGGCACCGCACTATATGGACACCGGGGTAAATCCTGAGGAGCTGCACCGCGTTGTGGCAATCTCTTCCGGCGCACTCGATTCGCTGCCCCATAACGGTTATGTGGTCACCACTATCCGTGCGATATGCGGTGAGACCCATCAGTCAGCCTACGGGCCGGTGGCGGCGCTGACGGTTATCGTGCCGCTGATCGGTGTTACCGTAGCCCTAGGCTTATTTATTCTGTTTTGACGTTTTCGCACTTATTCCGCACCGGTCGGAGGGTGTGTTGCGGCGACACGCCGTAAATACATCCATGTAGGCTC
>JBFJYC010000161.1:0-7258 GCA_041622815.1 Spongiibacteraceae bacterium
CACCTTGGCCAGCGCCGCCTGCTGGGCTGCAATCTGCTCGTCGGTCTGAGCCTTGGCGTAACCGCCCGCGTCTTCAGCCTCATCGTTTTCAAGCTCGAGATCAACCGGCTTGGCACCGACAGAAATACTCTGGTCGCGGGCCGCGGGACGGATATCGTAGGCCTCTACGATTGCGCCGAGGCGCTTGGCGGTCGCACAGGCCTGCAGGCCCGCCACGCCGGCACCGAGAATCAACACCCGCGCCGGCTGCAAAGTGCCCGCCGCGGTCATCATCATCGGCAAAATCCGGGGCGCATGCGAGGCTGCCAGTAGAACTGCGTGGTAACCCGCCAAGGTGGCCATCGAAGACAGCACATCCATACTCTGGGCCCGGCTGATGCGGGGCACCATTTCCATTGCCAGCGCTGACACACCCTTCTCCGCCAGCGTTTGCGCCAGATCGGGCTGCCCGAGCGGATCGAGCATACCGGCGAGCATCTGCCCCGGCCGGACTCTGGCGAGCGCGGCATCGCGCTCTGCAGGGGTAAACGGCTGAATCGCCAGAATCATGTCAGCACGCTGATACAGCTCATCCGCGCTGGCAACGATTTCGGCACCGGCGGCGGCATAGTCAGCGTCGCTGAAACCCGCCTCAACACCCGCCCCGGCTTCCACCAGACAGGTTTGTTTTAAGTCAGCAAGCTTCTGGATGTTGACAGGCGCCAATGCAACGCGTGTCTCACCCTCTGCCTGTTCACGGCACAGTCCGATTATCACTGGAATCTCCTTCAGGAAGGGCCCGATCTGAGTTACGAAATCGGGGTTTTCACTTAGTGGTTAAGAAAATCGGCGGGCACAATAGCACATTCCATCTAAAAGTCAGCCCCCCCCTTGGATCCTTATCTAAACGCTAACGCATAATAGTTTGTTCAGTTATGGTATTTTAAAAAGCAGGCCTCATTGGATCACTCGCCCCAAAGTCTGGGCCTTTGCCCCCGCAACCCGAGCCGAAAATATGCAGCTACGACCCTTAACTTTATTTTTCGCCCTCGCTATCGGGCAGCTGCCCGCAGCTGCGGAGGTTATTATCAGCGAAGACTTTGAAACGGGCACGCTGGGGCAATCCCAGACCGGGAGCTTTAGCTGGGGCCGGTCTGTTCGGATATCCGTCGTAAACGGAGGTGGTGAGGTAACTTGGGCCGGCAATGACGAAAAGAAAGGACCTTACCCAGAAAAGCAGTTTGAGGGTTATGAAAGCGAATATGCGCTCCGGTTTTTCTATCCTGCAGAAACCTCCTGGTCGGAACAGCGCTTTGATTTTGGTGCTGCACACCCCGAGGTATGGATACGCTTCCAAACCAGAGTCCCAATCAACTTCAAACATAGGAACAATGAACAGGGCGGGATCAACAAATTCTTTGCGCTATGGATGGGAAAATATCTAAGCGGCGAAGGTCCGACTGTGGTGTGGAGCTTCTGGCCCTTCCCGGAAGACGATGGTAGCAGCAGCCTTCAGGTCACGTACAAGAAAACAGGCGGTGCCGGCACTCGTTACACGCAAGGATTTGAGTTCATTCGCTACCCTGATGATCAAGGCCAATGGATGGAAATAGTCCTCCATGTGAAAGCCGCAACCAGCGACCAGTTGGACGACGGAGTTATTGAGCTATACCGACGCTGGGCAGGGCAAAAGAAATTTGTTCAGTATCACGCTATTTACGACGCTCCAATTTCCGCGGCACCCGGTGAGCCACAAGGCTGGAGCGCAGGCTACCTGATGGGATGGTCCAATCCACAGTACTCCGAAGATACGGACTGGCTATTAGACAATTTTACAGTTTCGACTACCTCGCTACTCGGTGAAGTCGGCAACCCTCCTTCATCACCGCGCATCCGGGCCATCGAGCTTTTAAAATAGGGCCACATGATACGAATTGTAAAAAAATGACGGAATGGATTAGCTGTGACTTTATTATTCCCGCGTTCAATGAGGAGAGCTCCATCGGGATTACGATAGAAAGCATCTTCAGCTCCGTTCCGGAGGACATCCGATATTCAGTGATCGTTGTCGATAACGGCTCGAGCGACCGCACCCCCGCACTGGCGCAGGAATACGGCGCGAAAGTTATTGTCGCACCTGTGGCGACTATCGGTGAGTTACGTAACATTGGCGCTGCCGAATCCAGTGCAGACTTCTTGGTCTTTCTCGATGCCGATATCAGCTTATCGGCGCAGTGGCAGAATCATATTTACGCAGCACTACTTAAAATCAAGAATCAGAAATGCATTATCGGGTCTCATGTGACCCCTCCAGAAGATGCCGTTAGCATTTTTGAAAAATACTGGTTCAACTCGATTGCACAGGAAACAGGGTCCGTACATATCGGTAGTGCACATATGATTATAAGCCGCGCTTGGTTCAACGAGCTCGGCGGGTTTGATAAAACACTGACCACAGGCGAAGACTATGATATTTGCCGCCGCGCCCTATTACGCGGCGGTACAATCGCAAATATTCAGGAATTAAAAGTATTCCACAGAGGTTTTCCGACGACTGTTTCTACATTTATCCGACGCGAAGCGTGGCATGGCATTGGGGATTGGCAACCTGCGACCAATGCACTGCGGTCAAAAGTCGTGGTCGCTTCGCTGCTTTTTCTGCTGTTTCATGCAGTAGCTGTGGCGGCACTGTTTTTCAAGCCGGAAGTATCAGTCATAGCTAGCCTGTCGATAGTGGCGCTACTGCTGGTATCGTCGGTCGTCAAATTCAGTCATGCCGGCGCTGTTACAATATTGGTCAACAGCGGAATTCTTTACTTGTATTACATCGGCCGGCTGCTTTCAATCCCACTAGCAATGAGCGCACCGGAAAAATAACAGCAAGCTCTGTGAGCATGCGACAAGACAAGAACCGGAATCTATGTGCGGACTAGCAGGAATCTTTGATCACGGTGCTGCCAAAACAGAACTAATGGCGATCGGCCTCGCACTGAATGCATCGCTGGCACATCGGGGGCCAGACAGTGACGGTATCTGGCTGGACTCCGAACTACCACTTCTACTCACACATCAGCGCTTGGCCATCCTTGATCTAAGTCCACTTGGGCACCAGCCCATGCTATCCGCATCGCGGAGATATACGCTTGTGTACAACGGTGAAATTTATAATTTCCGGGAATTAAAAAGCGAGCTAGGCGATGCAGGCCACAAATTTGCGGGCAGCTCAGATACAGAAGTTTTGCTCGCGGCTATAGAGCAGTGGGGGCTGAAACATGCGCTGTCACGTTGCAAAGGTATGTTTGCGCTCGCGCTTTTTGATAGCAACACAAAAACCTTGTCTCTGGCGCGGGACCGTATCGGAGAGAAGCCGCTCTACTACGGTGTCGCCGGCCGCCGGCTGCTATTTGGCTCCGAACTCAAAGCAGTGCTTGCAGCCTGGCCTGAAGCGCAGCCCAAGCCCGTCATCGACCGGCGAGCAATAGCCTCCTATTTGCGCTACGGCTATATCAGCGCGCCGGAATCGGTATTCCGTGAAATTCGCAAACTGGAGCCCGGCCAAATATTGAGCTGGAAATTGCCACAGCACAACTCTGATATTCCGGAACCGCTGCGAGAAACATATTGGCAGCTCGCCACAGCAGTTGAAAATGGCAATCGCACACAATTCAGCGATACCAAAATTGCTACTAAAGCGCTCGAAGATACTCTCATACGGGTAATAGAACGCCAGTCTGTCGCTGATGTTTCACTGGGTGCATTCTTATCGGGCGGCATAGATTCCACAGTAGTGACTGGCATACTTCAGTCAATCAGTTCAGTCCCTGTAGAAACTTTCACCATCGGATTCGATAATGCCGCTTTCAACGAAGCGAAACATGCCGAGTTAATTGCCCGGCATTTCGGTACGGCGCACAACGAGCTCTATCTATCCGGCGCCGACTGTCTGGATGTTATACCGGCATTGCCGAATCTCTATGACGAACCATTCGCCGATGCCTCACAAATACCAACTTATTTGGTAAGCAAGCTCGCAAAATCCAAGGTGAGCGTCAGTCTATCCGGTGACGGTGGCGACGAACTGTTTGCAGGTTACAATCGGTATTTTATGGCCGAGCGCGCAAACCGGATCAGACAAAAATTACCGGTAGCCGCCAGAAAGATTATCAGCGCCACTCTTACGGCGGTTCCACCGCACCTCTGGGACCTCGCTTATACAGCGGGACTGAGCATTAGCGGACGTAAAGGCGGCGCCAGCACAGGCGCAAAACTGCACAAACTCGCCGCCCTGCTGGCTATTGATGACGCGGAATCTGCCTATCGCTATTTATGCGGCTACTGGCAGTCGCCGGAAACCCTTCTGAAAGAGTCTGGCGGTGAGACCTATTTAGCAAGCGGGCTGGATTTTTCCACCGAATACCTCGACGCAGCGATGTGCTGGGATCAGCAATGGTACTTGCCCGGTGACAACCTGGTGAAATCCGACCGGGCGAGCATGGCCATTGGCCTTGAAATGCGTTTACCGCTCCTAGATGCAGATATGATCGATTTCGCCTGGCGCGTACCCAGTGCAATGAAATATCGTAACGGCAGCAGCAAATGGATACTTCGGGAAGTGTTATATCGCCTTGTGCCCAGCAAACTTATTGACCGGCCGAAAATGGGGTTTTCCATTCCACTAGCACACTGGCTACGCAATGAACTCAGGGATTGGGCCGAATCCCTGCTTGACGAGCATCTACTAAGAGCGCAGGGAATTTTTGAACCAAGCATCGTGCGTCGGGTTTTTCACGAACACCAATCAGGAAAAGTTGATCACAGCAACCGCCTGTGGACACTACTGATGTTTCAGGCCTGGCTAAGTGAATACGCCGGACAGTATCGGCTACATGATTGATAGGGGGTCAGATCGAGAAAAGTTGATATGCCGGACGACTTCTCTCACCAGCAACGTCAACAGCAACTACGCTAAATTCGTAAGCGCCTGGTACCAGCCCGGAGATCACCGTCGTGTCGCTAGTGCCGAAATTAACAGTCACCAAGGCTTTCTCTCTGCTTTCGAGCAACACATAAGTAACTTCATAATGGGTGATTTCTTGCGGCCTGAGCACATCCCCGTTCATTCGCGTAACAGGAATCGTCCAGCTAAGCCGCACATCATGGGCAGTCACTGGATTTTCCAAGGAAGGTTCTGCACTCTGTGGCGCTCCACATGCCGCCAACAAAAATGAAACCAGAACACTAACCAGCTGATAAGACGTATTGCGCAATTACTCAACCCCGGAGCCCATAGCGCTAGACTACCAATGTAGCATTGAAACAGCTCAAATATTAAATGAGTTTGTGCGGCGCATCACACGACTAATTAAACTCCCATCGCTTCACGACAACAAATCACTTCCCCGTATTTCCCGAATCACTTCCCCGTATTTCCCGAAGGGATTTCGCGAAAAGGCATCCCCTTATCCGCGCGCGGCTCCTGCGGCAGGCCCAGCACCTGCTCGGCAATAATATTGCGCATCACCTCATCGGTGCCGCCGGCAAGCCGGATACCCGGCGCAAACAAAAACGAACGCTGAAAATGCGCACCGATTTCGGCGACAGCCGGATCGGTTACCGCGGCGGACTCGCCGAGCAACTGCATGCAAAAATTAGCTATTTCCTGATTCATCACCGCGCCGGTCAGCTTGCCAAGCGCGGCTTCAGCACCGGGCATTCCGCCTTTCGCTACCGCGGTAAGCATACGGTTGGTAGACGCTTTAACACCCGCATGCTGGCTATACCAGCGTGCCAGCCGCTCGCGTACCAGCGGCATTTCACGCACCGGCTGACCGTCAATCTCAGCGCTGCGGACCCACTGCAGAAACTCACCGAATCCGTCAGGCGCCACACCCGCGATCGCGAGCCGTTCGTTCATCAATACCAACAGTGCCGCGCCCCAGCCGCCACCAACTTCACCGAGCCGGTAGCTATCGGGCACTATCGCATCGTTAAAAAATACTTCATTAAAGTGTTGGCCGCCGTCCGCCTGCTTGATCGGCCTGACGTCCACGCCGGGCTGACGCATATCGATCATAAACATGGTCAGGCCGCGGTACTTTGATACATCGGGGTCTGTCCGGGTAAGAATGACACCGTAATCGGAGAACTGCGCGCCTGAGGTCCAAATCTTCTGACCGCTGATCCGCCATTCGTCACCCTTGGGTTCTGCGCGTGTGCGCAGTCCGGCAACATCGGATCCGGCACTCGGCTCGGAGAACAGCTGGCACCAGACTTCCTCGGCACTCGCCATTTTCGGCAGCAATGCCAGTTTTTGTTCTTCGCTGGCGAAGTGCTGCACCGCCGGCCCGCAGTTGCCCTGACCGATGACAAAGAAACCGTCACGGGTATCGAACTTTGCGGCTTCCTGCGCCCAAATCACTTTGTGGATAGGCGTCAGGCCGGCACCGCCGTACTCCTTCGGCCAATCCAGGCAGGCATAGCCGGCGTCATATACTTTTTTGTACCAGGCCTTAGCTTCACGCAGCGCATCTTCGCCCTCCTGTGAGGAGCCGCCGGAGCGGTCGCTGCGGGGTTTGGCGTTATTGCTTAGCCACTCGCGGATCTCTGTACGAAACTCAGCCTGTTCCGGCGAATCTTTAAAGTCCATGTTCTCTATATCCTCAGGCCGCTTCACCGGCGTCATTTAATAAGGCATCCACCAGTTTTTCCTGCCACTGCATGCTGCTGCCGGTGATCAGTGCCAACGCCTGCGCGCGGCGGTAGTACAAATGACAATCGAACTCCCAGGTAAAGCCCATGCCGCCATGCGCCTGCAGATTTTCTTTACTGCATTCATAGTAAGCATCAATCGCGCTGACCCGCGCTGTTGCGGCCGCTAATGGCAACTCCGGCGCACCGACTGACAAAGCCCAAGCGCCGTACCAGGCGTTTGAGCGGGCCAGTTCCATCGCCACATACATATCCGCAAACTTATGCTTTATCGCCTGAAAAGAAGCTACTTGCCGCCCGAAAGCGTAGCGTTGCGTGGTATAGGCTTTGCCCATATTCAGCGCTGCCTCGCAGCCTCCCACTTGTTCAAACGAGAGCAACACGGCGACCTTATCGAGTACACCGGCGACAAGCTGCTTAACTGCTTTGTCACCGGCCAGCTGTTCTGCCGGTACCGAGTCAAAAGTCACCCGCGCCATCGGCTGGGTCGGATCGATCGATTCCAGCGCCTGCCGTGACACACCGTTTGCCGACAAGTCGACCAGATACAGCCCGCCATCAGCCAATACCA
>JBFJYC010000162.1:0-7164 GCA_041622815.1 Spongiibacteraceae bacterium
CACCATAGCAAGTTTGCAGGGGCGGCATCAAAGCCCATTGCCCTCTAACGGTCATTAGCCCACGCGATGCAACGCGCAGATTTTATTACCTGAAGGATCGCGTAAATAGGCGAGGTAGAGTTTGCCGATCTGGCCTTCACGAACACCGGGCGGGTCCTCACATGTTGTGCCGCCATTGGCGAGTCCCGCCGCGTGCCAGGCATCGGCCTGCGCGGGGCTGTCTGCGGCAAAGCCGATGGTACTGCCATTGCCGTGGGTAGCCGGCTTTTCATCAATCGGCTTGGTAATCGCGAAGATGCCGCTGCTGGTAAAGTAAAAGCACCGACCTTTCTCGTCGATGGTGCCGGGGTCGTAGCCCAAGGCGCCGAGCACAGCATCATAAAACCGCTTGGACTCTTCGACATCGTTTGCACCGATCATGATATGGCTAAACATAGTATTCTCCTGTGATTATTCAGGCATGCAATCTAACCGTTTCGAGAGGCCAATCCAACTCCGCGGATTGCTTTGCCCGGCAACAACATTTGCACTAATTTGGTCGCATACAGATATCAGGTGAAATTCAATGGTAGAAATAATCAGTTTGTATCAGGGCTTATGAAGATACTGATTGTTGAGGACGGTGACGCGGACACGCATCTGCTCAAAAGTGGTTTCTCAAGAATTCAGAACTTAACAACGCAAGTACTGGGCGCGGGCAGTATTACTTCCGGTTGGAAGCAATGTCAGAGTAATGACTTGGATTTATGCGTGATTGACTATCATCTACCGGATGGCAAGGGTTTCGGGTTGGTTGAACGGATGCGGCAGGCGGGTATGACGACGCCGGCTGTTATTATCTCCGGTTCGGACGACCCTTCACTGCCGCAAAAAGCGCTCGACCATGGTGCCACGGCTTTTGTTTCCAAATCAGAGCGCAATGTATTTCAGTGGGCGTCCGCAATCTTGTATGCGGCAGGACTCGGTGTTTAGCTTTCCGCGCTGAATGGTCTTACGAGTTTTTGGCGGGAATAACCTGTGCAACCCTGAGTAGTTTTGAGCTGATTTTCAGCCCCGATTCCTGCGCAGAGCCGTGGTCGATTTCAAACCGAAGCTTGCCGGCTACCTGCAGGAATCTGATGATACCGCCATCCTGTGTAAATCCGTCAGCCTCGCCAATCGTCAGAACCGGCATGTCGAGCATTCTTTGCATGCCGCGCTTAACGTCCGGGTGAAGCACGGCTTGCCCGATAAATAAAATATTACAGCTTATTGTCGGCGGTATTCTTTCGGCAGCATGAACGGCAACCGGCTTGCCTGCGACTTGCTTGCCGCTAAATGTCTTTCTGAGCAGATTTTCAAATTCCGCATCGTAGAACACGCAAATATCAACACGCTGATCGACGTCGCCCTGTGGCCACTCAATAAACTTCGCAAAGTTATAGATGTAGGCGGCTTTTACCCGCTGCGCCAGATCGTGACTTTCGGCAAACGAGAGCTGCACCGATAGGGTCAGCATGATCGCGATGAACTTGGGTAGACGTAGCATGCAGCTCATGTCCGTTGCTCCGGGCGGCGTATTATGCCGGATTTGTTTGTTCCTGTCTGAGGGGCGGCATGATGCTGCGATTGGCGCTCACAGCCCATAGTGATTGAGGCCAGTTCTCACTGTAAGAGCGCCAAGTACTCTAAAAGTTCAGAGTACTTCCCGTGATATTTACGTATATTGCCCTGTAATTTTCGCGCGTAAGTGGTCCGGTCCGTATTAATCGGCTAATGCCTGCGATTCTCCGGACCATAATGCGAGCGTTACCTGATTGCGGCCATTCTGCTTGGATACGTATAGCTGTTGATCCGCAATCTTAATCAGAGCGGCCGCGCCACAGGACAGCGTTGTTTTTGTGCCTGCAGTTGCTGCACCGATGCTAATCGTGACGATACCGGGCTCGGAGTTTCTGTGCTCCAGCCCTAAAGCGCGGACCGCTTCCAAAGAGCGCTCGGCGATCACCTCAGCCGCTTCAATGCTGGTCTGCGGCAACAGCATCACGAACTCCTCACCACCGTAGCGGGCGACGATGTCTCCGGCCCGCTGAACGATTCCCATCAATGCATTGCCGACAGCGTGCAGCGCTTCGTCGCCGGCTTGATGCCCGTAGTCATCGTTGAATAATTTAAAATGGTCAATGTCTATCATTATGACGGTTAGCGGCACCGTATGACGGTAGGCGCGTGCCCACTCCCGCCTCACCATATCGTCGAAATGGCGTCTGTTATAAGCGCCGGTAAGATGATCAATAACTGAATTGGTGCGCACTTTTAAGCTGTCTTCCAGCAAGTCACGCGCAGTGCTTAGCGCACGTTGAATTTCACCGGTGCATTGCCGCTTTACGGAATCCAGGACGCAGATATTGCCGACAGGCAGCCCGTTCGGGGCGCGAACGCCCAGGCCCGCATAGAATATGATAGGTGTGTCACCGAGCAGGGATTTATCTACCTCGACCTCAGGGTATTTTGAGAGGTCCTCTACGAATCTGATGCGGTCCTCCGGATCTTCCAACGCGCCCGACGGGCTAAAGGCAAGATTGATTGCGCTGGATGTTGTTGCAACGCCGATTTTGGATTTGTAAAAAACACGGTCACCATCGAATACCGAAAACAGGCATACCGGCATGCCGGTGGACATTTGTAGCAAATCGAGGATTTTGTCGAACGCGGGAACGGACTCGGGATCCAGCAAGCCCAGACTATCAATAGTCGCTTTGCCGACGTCTGAAAACTCGGACGCTTCCGGTACGTGCGGTTCCCCGTCGAATTTGAGCTCGATAGGCATCGTTAGCAGCTTCCGATCCCAGTGTAGACCAGTCGCGCATAATGCATTTTGGAGGATAGGAAGTCTATTCGGAGTATACGCTGGCACCGTTCAGGCGCTTGCCCGACTTAGATACTGGCAATGCGACTAATTTTTTTCCGGCCGCGCTTCCGGCGGCAGGCTCTGATCAACATAAATCAGATTGTCGACATTAAAACCGAGTGCAGCCGCGCTCGACTCAAAATCCGCTTTTAGCTCGTCGCTGACCGTCGGGGTCCGGGCTAAAAACCACAGGTATTTGGTGGTGTCACCGGCTATGAAGGCGTACTCGTAATCTTCGCCCAGTTCAAAAACACCATAAGCGCCGTAGAACGGACCAAAGAAAGAAACCTTCAGAAAGCCGACGGATTCGTCTTTAACGAAATAGGCCTTGCCGGTGGCACTCTTCCATTTTTTCGAAGCAGTCTTGTAACCACTGTTGACGACTTTGATGCCGCCGCCACGTTTGAGTGAGTATTCGGCGCTGACCTGATCGAGGCCGCGTTCGAAGCTATGGTCCAGGCGCGCTATTTCATACCACTTGCCGAGAAAGCGATCTGACTCAAAGTTCTCGACGGGTTCGATCCCCGGCGGTAGTTTAACGGCCATGCAGCCTCCCAGCGTTAGCGATAAGAATAAGAACAGATATCTGGACATGATTTAAGCACGGTTAAGGCGATACGCTTCACCTTACTGGTTTTCGCCTTAAATTACCGCCAAAAGTTCGGAATGAGATCAATAATCGTATGCCTTGACCGGGCAGGCTCAGTAGAATTCATGCGCTCTTGTCTACGGGTGTTTAGAATAGCTGCGGCATGAATAAGGATAACTAACATGAAGCGAACGGGCAGGCGGTACCGGAAAGAACGTGCGGATGATCATTACGATGTGATTGTCATCGGCTCGGGTATAGGCGGGCTTTGCAACGCGACGCTGCTGTCGCGCCTCGGGTATAAGGTGTGCGTACTCGAGCAGCATTACACCGCCGGCGGCTTCACCCACACCTACGAAAATGCGGGTTACGAATGGGATGTCGGCGTGCACTACATCGGCGATGTGCACAAACTCCATTCGCCCCTGCGCCGCATTTTTGATGTGATCACCGACGGGCAGTTGCAGTGGGCACCGATGGATGACTGCTACGACCGCATTATTATCGGTGATCGCCGCTATGATCTATGTGCCGGTCGGGAAGCCTTCAAAGCCGGTCTGAAGCAGCGTTTCCCCGACGAAGCCGCTGCTATCGATCGCTATGTGCGCCTGGTCGATGAAGTGTCGCGCTCGATGAGCAAGTTTTTTGCCGGTCAGGCCATGTCGCCGGCGCTCGCCAAAGTGCAGCGGGCGGCGCGCAAATTTATGGTGCCACGCGAAACCACCATGACGGTGCGCGAGGTGCTGGAATCACTGACCGACAATCAGGAGTTGATCGGCGTGCTCACCGGGCAGTGGGGCGATTACGGCGCGGTACCGGCGGAAGCGACCTTTCTCATGCATGCGGCGGTGGTAAAGCACTATTTCGCCGGGGGTAACTATCCGGTGGGTGGATCATGGCGCATCGCTGAGACCATTATTCCCGTGATTCAGGCGGCGGGCGGCGAAGTCTTCACCTATGCCAAAGTCGACGAGATTGTAGTGGAAAACGGCCGCGCCACCGGCGTGCGGTTGGATAACGGCGACGTATTGCAGGCGGACAAGATATGCAGTTCGGTCGGTGCACGGCTCACCTACGACAAGTTGTTGCCGGCAGCGGAGCGGGCCCGTCACGCCTACCCTGAAAAACTTGCCCAGGTGAAACCCTCGGCCAGCAGCCTGTGCTTGTTTCTGGGCTTCAAAGGCGATGCTGAAACCTTGCAGCTGCCGAAAACCAACCTCTGGATTTACCCGTCGCCGCACCACGAACAAAATCTGGAGCGGTTTAACGCAGACAAGAACGCCGAGTTCCCGTTGTTATATGTATCGTTTCCCTCGGCGAAAGACCCGGAATGGTCAACGCATTACCCGGACAAAAGTACGGTGCAGGTGATTACGGTGGCACCGTTTGAATGGTTTGCCAAGTGGTCGGGTACGAGCTGGAAGCAGCGGGGCGGGGACTATGAAACGTTGAAGGAGGAATTCGCGCAGCGCATGTTGGAGGCACTGTTTAAACAACAGCCACAATTGCGCGAGGCGCTGGATTTCTACGAACTGGCGACTCCGCTCTCCACGGCGTGGTTCCATCTCTATGACCGCGGCGAAATCTACGGCTTGCATCACGACCCCAAGCGCTTCGAACAGGAATGGCTGCATTCGGTCTCGCCGGTGAAAAACCTCTACCTGACCGGGCAGGACACAGTTACCGCCGGTATTGGCGGCGCCTTGATGTCCGGTCTGCTGACGACCGGGGCGATGGGGGGATTGCGACAGTTCGGTCGCGTTCAGCGTTTGCTGAAGGAGTGGCAGCCGGGCGATCCGATCATAATGGAGTAGTCAGAGCTATCAGAAGCTTTCTAACTGCCCGGCAATGTCCCCGCTCGCAACCATCTCGAGAAAGGCCTCACCCAATAGCGCGCTCTTTTCTGTGGCATCGCGCCATAATGCCATCCGCTTGTCATCCTCAGCCGCCATGCTGAGGAAGTCGCGGCGATCGGGAATGCGACCGAGATCCAGTGATTGCAGGTGATACTCGGAGGGTGCGAGCAGCACGACATTTTCCAGCAGATGCGCTTTGGCGACACGCGGGTAATATTTATCAAACCAGCCCGCTTTTAGGTAAGGGTAGAAGTGCGGGTACAGAATCAGGTCTTCACTGTCCCAGAACCATCCGGGAACGGGGTGGTAGTCGACTACGCCACCATCGACATAAACCCCTTCGGGGCCGCCGGCGATATCGCGAACCGCGTGCATCATGATGGGAATCGAGCCGGACGCCCGCACCGCGTCCCGCAGGTTGTCTTCACTAAGCGCAATGCAGGTCTCGCCGTAGGCATCTTTGGCTTTTAGCGGAAACGCGGCCCGCGGGTCGGCGAACACCACGCGCTGCATAACGCTGCGGTGGGCGTTGCGGCCCAGTGCGTTTGTCAGCATTGCACGTCCGGCGCCGAGGTATTGCAGCACTTTACTGTTGCTCGCCATCATGCCCCGGGTCAGTGCTGTGCCGCAGCTATATCTCAGCGTCGGGTGAGAGAGGATTTCTGCGGCGCCACCGTCATTGAAAATGACATCCAGAATTTTCGAGGTTTCCCGATCTATCGCATCCGCGTCAGCACCATCCGGGTAACTCTGCTCGATATAGGCATCAGCCAGCGCCTGCAGGGAACCGTGAGCATCTTGTCGACACGCGGCGGCGAGTTTGAAGGCGCCGACGGAAGTGCCGTGCAATAAAATTTCGTCCTGTGCTGCATTTAACCAGCGCCCGAATATGGCCTGATCGAGACCGCAGATACCCAGCCATTTTGCCGCGCCGGAAGCACCGAACACAGCACCGACCTGATCGGCGCTCAGTCCGTTGCTGCGAATGGCGGCCGCCGCGCGTGGTCCGGCGATCACGCGTAGATGTCGATAGCGCTCGTTCATTACTAATTATCCATTTTACTTTAGGTATTTTCCCCGACACGTATTCCGCGACAGCAGATTCACAACTTCTGCGATAACACCAAATCAGTAGCGCCACTATAGTGACCTCACTCGCTGCTGTGGCAAGCGCCAGTTTAGCTTGCACATTGTCACAAACGCGATGTTTGAAAAGTTTATTTGGTCTACTTACAAAGGAAGAAGTCACATGGCTGGAAAATTTGAACTCTATAAAGATAAAGGCGGCGAGTTCCGCTTCCGACTGAAAGCATCTAATGGTGAGATCATTCTGGCCAGTGAAGGCTACAAAGCAAAGACAGGTGCCATGAACGGCATTGCAGCGGTTCAAAAGAATGCTGCCAATGATGCCCGGTACCTGCGCAAGCAAACTGCGAGCGGGGCACACCGGTTCAATCTGCGCTCTGGCAACCATCAGGTGATCGGCACCAGCGAAAGCTACAAGACTGAAGCTGCGCGTGAAAACGGCATCCAGTCTGTGGGCCGCAATGCACCAGACGCGAAAATTGTAGATTTGACCGCCGCCTAGGCCACCGGTTGAATGTTTTCCGCCCCGGTCGAAAGGCCGGGGCTTTTTTTTGCCCGGATTTTAGATCAGGACCATTTGCATCGAATCACCTTCATTAGCTCAAATTCTATAGCGCCCACTTCTCCTGTCTGGTAGTACTGGGTAAGATCTACCCGCGCGCTCTGGCGTTTCGATAGGGGAGCTGGCTTTCGCACGCTACCTGGGGCTGAGTACTTTGGTCCCATTCCATTGGTCCGGCCCC
>JBFJYC010000163.1:0-7084 GCA_041622815.1 Spongiibacteraceae bacterium
ATGCTTCAGTCTGGCTTCAGTCTCATTCTCCGGAGGTCTGGAAATCATATGGCGGGTGATATTCGGTTTTGCGCGCGGCAGCGCCCGACGCCCGCTGGATGACATCATGGAAGTCAATGAAAGGCAACGCTCCGGGTAATGTGCGGCGAGCAACTGCGCGATCATGCCGCCCATCGATGCACCGACGATATGGGCCGCCGGAATATTCAGCGCATCCAGCAGGCCGGCGGTATCTGCTGCCATATCATGCAGTTTATACGGTACCCGGATAGGCAGGCCGAATGTCGATGCGAGCACGACAAAAAATATTCCCGGCTGCCTCTTATCCTCAACTTTGAATGACAGGCCGATATCGCGGTTATCGAAGCGCACAACATGAAAACCACGGGCTGCCAGCCCTTCGCAAAATTCTTCAGGCCAGGCGATCATTTGGGTGCCCAAGCCCATGATTAATAAAATTGTAGGATTGTCACGGCTACCAAACTCGTCGTAGGCGAGCTCCACGCCGTTAGCTTCGATGATTGTTCCAGTCATACATTTACTCCGATTTGGGCTGCCACGGTTACTTGTCGCGTAATTCCCGGCGCAGGATCTTACCTACGGCGGACTTCGGCAACTCATCCAGAAAAGTGATGTACTTGGGCAGTTTGTAGCCGGTGAGGTGCTCTCTGCAGTGGTTTTTCAGTGCCTCTGCGGTCAGATCAGGATTCGAAGAGACCGCATAAAGTGCAACCGCTTCGCCGGTTTTTTCATCGGGCTTGCCGATCACCGCGGCCTCAACAATGTCGGGGTGCTCGTAGACGACGTTTTCAATCTCGTTCGGATAAACGTTGAAACCTGATACCAGTACCATGTCTTTGAGACGGTCGACGATCTTGATAAAGCCGTCGGGCTGGCGTACCGCGACATCACCGGTATGAAAAAATCCGTCTTCGTTGATCGCCTCAGCGGTTGCTTCAGGGCGATTCCAGTAGCCGCGCATGACCTGCACACCTCGTACTATCAGCTCACCCTCTTCACCGTCGGCTACTTCTTCGCCGGCCGGGTTCACGATTTTGACTTCCTGCGCAATCATCGGCTTACCTACCGTGCCCAGTTGATTGTCAGACTCGGTATTAACCGTGAGTGTCGCCGTGGTTTCGGACAGGCCGTAGCCCTCAAATATCTTCGTACCGGTTCTCTCAATCCACTCTTTCGCCACTTCCGGAACCAATGCCGCACCGCCGGCAATCGTGCCGTGATTGTGACTCCAGTCGATGGTATCGAATTTGGGGCTGCGCAGCATGCCGACCAACATCGTGTTGACCGCGGCAAAACCGGTGAATTTGTGTGCCGCCATGATATCCATCATGCCGTCCAGGTTACGCGGATCAGGGATGAGAATAGATTGACCGCCGCGGACAAAATTGCCGACCAGATACAAGGTGAAACCAAAGATGTGATAAATCGGGAGCGGCGCGATCAACAGTTCCGGCCGATCCTCGCGGTAATTCGGATCATTATCTGTGACCGCGCCGGCTTGCTTGATATAGCCGAAGATATTGCCGTGGGTGAGCATCGCGCCTTTGGCGACACCGGTTGTACCACCGGTGTATTGCAAAACAGCGACATCCGTCATGGTTGCCGCACTCGCGGGTAGGTCAATGCCTTCTCCGCCGGCGATAGCCTGCGGCAGCGTGATCAGCCGCAACTGATCCTTCAACGCAGTTTCCGGCGCCGGCTGTGCTTCCATCATGTCAAAGATATTGGTAACGATGAGCGTTTCAACACCGGTATTGGGAAGCACTTTTTCTGCGTTCCCCAAAAACTCGGACACCATCACAATGGCTTTCGCACCTGAATCGTTCAACTGATGCTCAAGTTCGCGTTGCGTATAGAGCGGATTGGTATTTACCAGAATCAAACCTGCCCGCAGAATTCCCCAGGCCGCAATCGGATATTGCAGCAGATTCGGCAACTGTACCGCGACACGATCACCGGGCTGCAGACCGCCATCATTGAGCAACCAGGCGCCGAATTGACGACTGGCTTTCTCGATGTCTGCGAAGGTCATATCCTGGCCAAGTGCATTAAATGCTATGCGATCTGCATATTTGCTAACGGCCTCGTCAAAGTACGACACGACATTCTGACGGCCCTCAGTATTAAGCTCCTCGACTACGCGGTCGCAGAAAGCAAAGCGGTTACTCATAAGTTTTTATCCTTTATAGGCTTAAGTTAAAACCAGTCATTCTTCATTTCATAACAGGTATCATCAAGTTCCCGCAGCAGTCTGGACCAATTGTGAACGGCGGGCAATTCGTAGCGGAAGAAGTACTGCATAGCCTGCAATTTGCCCCGATAGAATGCCTCATCAGTCGCATGAGGCTGCGTTGTGAGGGCCTTGGCAGCCACGCCGCCCTGCTTGAGCCAGAGCCACGCGATAACAATATGCCCGAACATCGATAAGTAGGCGACGGAATTCGCCAGTGCCAGATCAATTGGCTCTTTCATCATGGAGCCGAGCAGGGATTCGGTAGTGGTTTGCAGCAGTGCGACCGCATCCGCCAGTTGCTCTGCAAATTCCGCGGTTGCGGCGTCGCCACGGGCAGCCTCTATACCGGAATTGATCTCTTCGATCATTGCATGATAACCAGCCAGGTTATTCATCGGCACCTTGCGCGCGAGCAGATCGAGCGACTGAATTCCGGTTGTACCTTCGTGGATCGGGTTCAGGCGATTATCCCGGTAGAACATTTCAACCGGATGCTCGTTGATATAACCGGCACCACCCAGCACCTGTATTGCAAGATCATTGGCGCGCGGGCCATTTTCAGACGGCCAGCTTTTGATCATCGGTGTCAGAAAGTCGAGCAAAGTATGGGCACGCTTGCGCGCGTCTTCATCGGCAGCGGTATAGCTGTCATCGGCGAGTTGCGTGCCATAGAGACACAAAGCATAGGCCCCCTCCGCAATTGCCTTTTGTGCGAGCAGCATACGGCGCACATCGGCATGCTCAATAATATTCACCGGTGGTGACAGCGGGTCCTTCGCCGATGGCAGGCGGCCCTGCGGGCGTTCACGGGCATAATCCAGTGAATACTGGTAACCGGTCAACGCGGTCAGCGCCGCACCGGTGCCGACCATAATTCTCGCCTCATTCATCATGTGAAACATATAGGTCAGGCCGCGATTTTCCTCACCGACCAGGTAGCCTACCGCACCGTCGTTTTCACCGAAGTTCAATGCGGTAGAGGTCTGACCGCGCCCGCCCATTTTGTGGAATAGGCCTGCCAATGACACATCATTGCGCTCGCCCAGTGAGCCATCGTCATTTACCAAGTACTTAGGCACAATAAACAGGCTGATACCTTTGATACCTTTCGGCGCACCTTTGATCCGGGCGAGAACCAGATGCACGATGTTTTCCGACAGTTCGTGGTCACCACCGGAAATATAAATTTTGTTGCCGGTGACCCGGTAGCTGCCGTCCTCTGCCGGCACCGCCGTGGTGATAAGGTCTGCCAAGCCGGACCCCGCGCCGGGCTCGGTCATGGCCATCGTGCCCATAAAGCGGCCGGTACGCATCGGTACAACCCATTTTGCGCGCTGTTCATCTGTGCCGTGTGCGTCGATCAGATTGGCGTTGGCGTTGGTGAGGCCGTGATAGCCGATAATCGTGCTGCCGGCTGCGGATAACCAGGCGCCGGTGGTGTTGCTAACAATCGGCGGTAACTGCATGCCGCCGAATTCATAGTCGGCACCGGCGTCCGCTAACCCCGCTTCTGTAATCGCATCCAGTGCGATCTTAATACCCGGGTGCATTGAGACATGCTCGCCGTCAAACTTAGGCTCTTCAATATCGACTTCGCGTCGGATCGGGATCAGATAGCGCTCGGCGACATTCTTTGCGGTATCCATCGCCGCGGTATAGGTTTCACGATTGTGATCGGCATAGCGCGGGCGCTGCGCAAGTCCTTCCGCATCAAAAAGTTCATACAATAAAAAATCCAGCTCGCGCTGACTCAGGATAGGAGCAGGCATAAAAAATCCTCCGGTAGCAGATCGTTGGGTGCATTTTGTGAGACCTGCGGCCCACTAGCCACGACGCCCAGTGTCCGGTGATTCCTTTCACATATGCCATCTGTTGTACTCACACGTCAGGGGCCATAGGATGGCACCGGAATTCACTTAATCAACCGAGTCAGGATGCCAGACGCCAGTAATCACGCAGCTTTCAGCCGTTTTCTCAGGTTTTGGCGCGGCGTCAAAAAATTAAGCCAGGAAGACTTAGCGTCGCTACTGGATAGCTCGCCGAGGCATATCAGTCGTCTTGAAAATGGCAGTGGCCGGCCCAGTGAATCCATGGTTCAGGATATCTGCCGGGTGATGAAACTCGGTAGGCGCGACAGCAACCATATGTTGATTGCCGCAGGCTTCTCCCCTGTCGTTGAGCAAAGAGACTTCCAATCTCCGGATTTAAAGTGGTTACGTAAGGCGATGCTACTTACGCTCAAAGCACTGGACCCGCACCCGGCGGTGTTGCTAGGTAGCAATACTGAGATACTGATGGTCAATCGAGGCTGGGTCGCTTTTTTTGGCAGTCAGCTGCCAAAATCAACCCTCGACTCGGTCACCAATCACTACCACTTTATGTTCGACCGCAATGCCGCCGGAAAAATGATGATCGATTGGGAAACAACGCTTTCAATTGTGCTCATGAGTTTGCAACAGGAAGTATTATTTGGCGACAACGATCAGGTAGCAGAATTGACGGAAGCACTGGTCAATAACCCGAACGCACCGCTGGACTGGGCCGATCGTGCCGCTGAATTTGAGCCAATGGCCAGTTTTCGGATGCGTATGCGGTTTGACGGCCAGGAACAAAAGTTCTTTAGCGTAAACAGCACGGTCGGCGCATTGGGCCCGGCGCGATTTGTTTCCGCACCGCAACTCACGATCAATTGTTTATATCCGGAGGATGAGACTTTTGATTTAGCCAGACTTGTTCACGATGAGCTTCAGCACCCGCTGCTATTTTATTGAGCGAAGAGCTCCGTACGCGCATTCAACGTAGCGCGAATTTCCGCGTATCTTTTCGCGTCCAATGGATAGCTGCGTAGTTGAAACAAAACAATCATAAACAGCAGTGTTAGTACCGGGCCACCCAAAATCGCCAATTTGGTTACCGCTTCCGGTGCCACATCAGCCGGTGCTGCGCCGCGGGGAAACGCAATGATATCCAGCGCTATGCCGGCAAAAAAGCTACCCAAACCGAAACTCGCTTTAGTTGCAAAAGATCGTGCGGCGAAGAACAGGCCTTCTTCCCGCTTGCCCGTCGTTACTTCGTGCTGATCGGCAGTATCTGACAACATAGAATCCACCAATATTGCAAAAGCAAAAAACAAACCTTGGGAAACACCGCTGGTTAGGTATACAAATCCGACTTTTGACTCTGTCGGCATATTATCAAGCGCGCCGCCCAGAAAAAGGAACATAGGGAACGACGAGATAAGTGTGCCCGATAGCGCACAGCATGCCGCCGATAAACGCTTATCCAGACGTCGAGACAGTATCTGCGCAATCGTCGACGCCAACAGAATACCGACTAATGGTGCCGTAGAAAGTAGTGCCAAATGCCCCGTGCTAAAACCGAAGACAAATGTCGCAATGTAGATGATAAGCGTCATACTGACGCCGACGAGAACATAGAACGTCAATGTAGAAAAAAACAGTACCCTGAAAGCCCGGTCCCGCAGTGTGGTAAACACACCCGCCAGTGCAAACACCGGATGCCGTTCCGGTTTATCGCCGAGTGGCGCCTGCAACGTTGGAATGGTGTGACGGGTAGCGAGTATGCTCCACAGCATGGCCCCCGTTCCGCTTACTGCAACGAACAAGCCAAATGACGAATAAGCTGCCGCATTCATAAGGCCGTTGCTGAACTCCTCAGATGCCGGAAAAAATAGCGCGAACCCGGACACTGAGATCAGCAGCGTGCCAAACGCCGAGAAGAATACGCGGTAACCAATCAACGATGTTCGCTCGTGATAATCCGGTGTCAATTCGGCTCCCAATGCCAAATGTGGAACGAAAAACAGGGTCATCATCAACCGTACCGCCACCGCCCAGCCGAGCAGCCACAGAAACAAACCCCATTGACCAAGCCCTTCCGGCGGACTAAACAGCATTACCATGGCGATTCCGAAAGGAATTGCACCGGCGATCATAAAGGGATGCCTGCGACCCCAGCGGGAACGCCAGTGATCGGATATTTGACCGATCATAGGATCCGTCACAGCGTCTACCGCCAGCGCAAGCAAAGACGCGACGCCGGCAAGACTACCCGATAGCCCGAGCACCTGATTGAAGTAGAAGAAAAGAAATGAAGTGAAAGCGGCCGCTTTCGCACCTTCAGAAAACTGGCCGATGCCATAACCGATCTTTGTAGTAATTTTCATTGCGCAGAGACTATTCTATTTAGATGTGTTTGCGAAGAAATTCAGCTACAGGCTCCGTGACTGAGGCCGGAATGAAGCCGCCGTTCACAGCAGGCAGGTAGTAATAGTCGAGGAAATTCTGGTAGCCCAGACTTTCAAGCACGCTCAGCGGACCGGCTTCGTGACCAGTGGATACCGTCCAGGCGCGGTCAATATCATCCCTGCTGGCAACGTCCTCAATCAGGAGTGTCAGCGCACTCTGTATCCACATCGCCAGCAAAGTATTCAACGCCGACCTGTTGATTGTGTTACGGGATAAAAAATCAGCAGTTTCGTAGAGCGCATCCGGGTACTGATAAAAACCAGCGCCGGTCTTTCGCCCTAGACAACCTTTGTCGATGTAAGGCTGGAGAAACGCGGAAATCTTCGCTTGCCATTCAATTCGATAGGGTTCGCTCTCAGGCTTCTGCCAAGAGTCATAAACAATATCGAGGCCGAACAAATCCATCATCCCGAAGGGACCGATAGGAGTTTTATGCCGGGCCATCCAGGCACGATCAACCGCTTCAATATCAGCGTGGCCGCCAATAACCAATAATTTTGCGATCGCCAATACCGGCCCCAACATCGAATTCATTACATAGCCGGGATGCTCTTTTTTCAGA
>JBFJYC010000164.1:0-6980 GCA_041622815.1 Spongiibacteraceae bacterium
AGATGGTTATGCCCGGTGATAACGTGAAGATGGACGTAACCCTGATCCACCCGATTGCGATGGATGAAGGTCTGCGTTTTGCGATCCGTGAAGGCGGTCGTACCGTCGGCGCCGGTGTTGTTGCAAAAATTATCGAGTGATCGGGTGATTGTCCGGCTGCGGCCGGGCAGGTAAACCGGGTATTGGGCGGCCGCGGGCCGCCCGGTGTTTTACAGGCCAGTAGTTCAATTGGTAGAGCACCGGTCTCCAAAACCGGCTGTTGGGGGTTCGAGTCCCTCCTGGCCTGCCATTTCATCGATGTGAATAGAGTGTGCGGTCTGCGGTTGTGAGTCATTCGCAGGTGGCAATAAACAGAGCGGGAATAACTGTTGGCTAAGGCAGAACAAAGCGGCGCCCTCGACACCCTTAAATGGGTTGTTGTCTTCGTGCTGGTGGCGGCGGCAGTCGCCGGTAACAGCTACTTCAGTGCAGAGTCACTGCTGTATCGCGTGCTGGCATTGGTCGCGGTGGCGGTCATCGCTGCGCTGATCGCGGTGCAGACTGTGAAGGGCGCGGCGTTTTGGCAGCTGACAAAAGATGCGCGGGTCGAGATTCGGAAGGTGGTTTGGCCGACGCGTCAGGAAAGTACGCAGACAACTTTGATTGTTGTCGCATTTGTCATTTTAGTCGCCTTGCTGTTATGGGCGTTGGATACCGGCCTTGGTTGGGCCGTGTCCAAAATCATCGGATAGGGTTAAAGCATGGCGAAGCGGTGGTACGTAGTACACGCTTACTCGGGTTACGAGAAAAAAGTGGCCAGCGCGCTACAGGAGCGGATCGAGCTCGCTGGCATGCAGGATAGCTTTGGCGAAATCATGGTGCCGACCGAGGAAGTGGTCGAGATGCGCGGTGGTCAGAAGCGTAAGAGCGAGCGCAAGTTTTTTCCGGGCTACGTGCTCGTGGAAATGGAATTGGACGATGATTCCTGGCATCTGGTGAAAGAGACGCCGCGGGTGATGGGATTTATCGGCGGTAAGGCCGATGCGCCGGCGCCAATCACCAAGGCTGAGGCTGACGCAATTCTGCAGCGTGTGCAGAGCGGCGATAAGCCCAAGCCCAAAACATTGTTTGAGCCGGGCGAGATGGTTCGTGTGGTTGATGGTCCTTTCAACGACTTCAACGGTGTTGTTGAGGAAGTGAACTATGAAAAAAGCCGGTTGCGGGTGGCGGTGCTGATTTTCGGTCGTTCAACACCGGTAGAGCTGGAATTTGGTCAGGTCGAAAAAGCCTGATTATTGCGTGACGCCACCGCGGTCTTTGCGGGCTGCGGGGTGAATATTAACAGGCGGCCCAGTGCCGTCACGGGGAGACAGGAAGCCTTGTTTGGTACAAGCGGGCAAGCCGGTCGTTACCACCCACAGGAGAAATAGCATGGCTAAGAAAGTATCGGCCTACATCAAGCTGCAAGTTGCGGCTGGTGCAGCCAATCCGTCACCGCCTGTCGGGCCCGCACTGGGTCAGCACGGCGTCAATATTATGGAATTCTGCAAGGCGTTTAACGCGCAAACCCAGAGTTTTGAGCAGGGCATGCCGATTCCGGTGGTTATCACCGTTTACGGCGATCGTAGCTTTACCTTTGTGACCAAAACGCCGCCCGCTTCCTATCTTTTGAAGAAGGCTGCCGGTGTGAAGTCGGGTTCGGCGACGCCGCACAACAACAAAGTCGGCAAGATTACACGCGCCCAGGCCGAGGAGATTGCGACCGTGAAGATGCCGGATCTGACGGCGGCCGATATGGACGCTGCGGTTCGTACTATTGCCGGCACAGCGCGCGCCTCCGGTATTGAAGTGGAGGGTTTCTAAGTGGCCAAGTTGAGTAAGCGTAAAAAACTCATTCTGGAAAAGGTTGAGGCTGGTCGCACGTACTCTTTTAGTGATGCTGTCGCACTGCTGAAAGAAGTGGGTACCCTTAAATTTCCGGAAACTGTCGATATCGCCATCAATCTGGGTGTCGATGCGAAGAAATCCGACCAGGTTGTGCGTGGTGCGACTACGCTGCCGAACGGTGCGGGTAAAGAGGTTCGTGTCGCTGTGTTTACACAGGGCGAAAACGTCGAAAAAGCCAAGGCAGCCGGTGCGGACATCGTTGGTATGGATGATCTCGCTGAGAAGGTAAAGGCCGGTGAGATGGATTTTGATGTGGTTATTGCTTCCCCTGATGCGATGCGTGTTGTCGGTCAGCTGGGTCAGGTATTGGGTCCCCGCGGTCTGATGCCGAACCCGAAAACCGGCACTGTAACCCCTGATGTGGCTACCGCAGTTGCCAACGCCAAGGCCGGTCAGGTGCGCTACCGCACAGATAAGAACGGCATTATTCACGGTGCTATCGGTCGTCTCGGTTTTGAGGCCAAGGCATTGCAGGAAAACCTGGAGGCGCTGGTTGCCGACCTGAAGAAAGGTAAGCCGGCATCGTCTAAGGGTATTTACCTGAAGAAAATCACTATTTCTTCAACAATGGGGCCGGGTCTGCAGATTGATCCTTCTTCGTTAGAAATTTAACGCCGGGCAGTTAACGGCAATACAAGCTTTGTGGTCTTTGGACACCCTCAGGGGCGAGTCCGCCGGCCATCAAAGACCGCAGGTGGCGAAAGCCTTAATACAGAGTTCCGGTGTTGTTATTGCGCCGCAGCTCAAGCCAGCGCAGATGGTGCTACGGCCTCGGCTTTGACAGCGGGGTTGGATTCGCCAAACCAAAGGGTGGCCCGTAGTGCTGATTTATCGGTGCGCGGGCCGGTTCAATAACTAACTAAATCAGGAGTGGTTAAGTGCCATTACGACTCGATGACAAAAAGGCCATTGTGGCCGATGTTTCCGAGACGGCCGCCAATGCGCTTTCGCTGGTGGTTGCGGATTCCCGCGGCTGCACGGTGAGCCAGATGACCGATCTCCGCAAGCAAGCCCGCGAGGCGAGCGTTTATTTGCGTGTAGTGCGCAATACGCTTGCTCGCAGAGCTGTGCAGGGTACTGAATTTGAGTGCGCCGAAGGATCCTTTACCGGGCCTTCTCTGTTGGCGTTCTCGATGGAAGATCCGGGCGCGGCTGCTCGCATTATCAAGGATTTCTCGAAAGAGAATAGCAAGCTTGAAGTGCGTGCGCTGGCTGTGGGTGGAAAGTTGCTGGATGCGGGACAGTTGGATGTGCTGGCTAAATTGCCGACGCGTGATCAGGCGCTCTCAATGTTGATGAGCGTTATGCAGGCGCCGATAGGCAAGCTTGCGAGAACTTTGAACGAAGTTCCCGGCAAGCTGGTTCGCACAGTGGCCGCAGTTCGTGATCAAAAACAGGAACAAGCCGCGTAACCCGAAGGGTGGCGCGCTGTTAAATTTTATTTAGTCGAGAGACCAGGAGTTAAACAATGTCTTTGTCCAAAGATGATATTTTGAATGCAATCTCTGAAATGAGCGTGATGGAAGTTGTCGAGCTCATCGAAGCGATGGAAGAGAAGTTCGGCGTTTCTGCCGCGGCAGCAGTTGCTGCAGCACCGGCAGCAGGCGGCGGCGATGCCGGCGCAGCAGCTGAAGAGCAGACTGAGTTTGATGTTGTTTTGACATCAGCCGGTGAGAAGAAGGTTAACGTTATCAAGGTTGTGCGCACACTGACAGGTGAAGGCCTGAAAGAAGCCAAGGCCCTTGTTGACGGCGCGCCTTCAACTTTGAAAGAAGGTATTTCAAAGGCCGAGGCCGAAGCAGCAAAGAAAGATCTGGAAGAAGCCGGCGCATCTGTCGAGCTGAAGTAAGCAGTACTTGGCGCATTTATGTGCCGATGGCCTGGAGGCTGGCGGGAAACCCGCCGGCCTTTAGGCGCTTTCGTATTTTAAAGCCGGGTGTGGCCAAGGTTGCACCGGGTCTCGGATTTATACGCGCGGTGCCGGCTGTTCCGGTATTGCACCATGACGCCGGCGGGCGCATGACTACGACATAGCAGGTCGGGGAGAGCTGATGGCTTACTCATATACTGAGAAGAAACGGATTCGCAAAGATTTTGGCAAAATGCGCCACGTAATGGACGTGCCGTATTTGCTGGCGATCCAGCTGGATTCATATCGCAAATTTACCCAGCACGATGTGCCGCCTAACGAGCGACTGGATTACGGTTTGCACGCGGCATTTAAATCAGTTTTCCCGATTGCCAGCTACTCCGGTAGCGCGGCGCTCGAGTACGTCGAGTATCGCCTCGGCGATCCGGCTTTCGACGTCAGCGAGTGCCAGCTGCGCGGCGTGACCTATGCGGTGCCTCTGCGCGTGAAGGTGCGGCTCATCATTTACGATAAAGAGTCCTCCAGCAAGACTGTTAAAGATATTAAAGAGCAGGAAGTCTACATGGGGGAGATCCCCCTGATGACCGATAACGGCACCTTTGTTATCAACGGTACCGAGCGGGTTATTGTTTCCCAGCTGCATCGTTCGCCGGGCGTGTTCTTCGATCACGATCGCGGTAAGACGCATTCTTCCGGCAAGTTGCTTTACTCCGCGCGGGTTATTCCTTACCGCGGCTCATGGCTGGACTTTGAGTTCGACCCGAAAGACATGGTTTATGTCCGTATCGACCGTCGTCGCAAACTGCCGGCGACCATTCTGTTGCGTGCGCTCGGTTATTCGGCACAGGAAATACTGGAGATGTTTTTTGACGTCGACAGTTTCCATGTGACAGGCGAAGGCGAAAAGCGCGAATACAAGATGGACCTGATTGCCGAGCGCCTGCGCGGCGAGATTGCCGGCTTTGATATCAAAGCCGGCAAAAAGGTGATTGTTGAGGCAGGGCGTCGTATTACTGCGCGCCATACCCGAGAACTGGACAAAGCAAATCTGGCGCAGCTGACAGTGCCTGCTGATTACGTTTTGGGCCGCGCGCTGGCCAAAGACCTGATCGATGAGAAGACCGGTGAAGTGCTGCTCGCTTGTAATACTGAGATTACCGAGGAAGTACTTGAGCAGTTGGCAGAGGCCGGCATCACCAAAATTGAGACGCTGTACACCAACGAACTGGACTGCGGTCCGTTTATTAGTGACACCCTGCGTATTGACCCCTGTGCAAGCCAGTTGGATGCATTGGTAGAAATCTACCGCATGATGCGTCCGGGCGAGCCGCCGACTAAGGATTCTGCGGAAAACCTGTTCCAGAATCTGTTTTTCTCCGCAGAGCGTTACGACTTGTCCGGCGTTGGCCGTATGAAGTTCAACCGTCGTCTCGGCCGCGAAAGCGTCGAAGGCGAGGGTACGCTGAGCAATGACGATATCGTCGATGTATTGAAGGCGTTGATTGGTATTCGTAACGGTCAGGGTATCGTCGATGATATCGACCACCTCGGTAACCGCCGGGTTCGCTCGGTCGGGGAAATGGCGGAAAATCAGTTCCGCGTCGGAGTTGTGCGGGTTGAGCGCGCCGTCAAAGAGCGCCTGTCCATGGCGGAAAGCGAAGGCCTGATGCCGCAGGATCTGATCAATGCCAAGCCGGTTGCGGCGGCGGTGAAAGAGTTCTTCGGTTCCAGCCAGCTGTCCCAGTTTATGGACCAGAACAACCCGCTGTCTGAAATCACCCACAAGCGTCGTGTCTCCGCGCTCGGGCCGGGTGGTTTGACCCGAGAGCGCGCAGGCTTTGAGGTCCGCGACGTCCATCCGACCCACTACGGACGTGTCTGCCCGATTGAGACCCCGGAAGGCCCGAACATCGGCCTGATCAATTCGTTGGCGACTTACGCCCGTACCAATGACTACGGTTTCCTCGAGACTCCGTATTGCAAGGTTATTGACGGTAAAGTCACCGATGAAATCGAGTTTCTGTCGGCAATCAACGAAGCGGAGTACGTTATCGCCCAGGCTTCGGCCACGGTTGACGATGAGCTGATGCTGAGCGACGACCTGGTAGCCGTGCGCCATCGCAATGAATTTACCGTCATGCCGCCCGAGCGAGTGGATTACATGGACGTGTCGCCGAAGCAGGTTGTTTCGATCGCGGCATCGCTGATTCCGTTCCTCGAGCACGATGATGCTAACCGCGCCTTGATGGGTTCGAACATGCAGCGCCAGGCCGTGCCGACGCTGATCGCTGAAAAGCCGTTGGTCGGAACCGGTATTGAGCGCTTTGTAGCGGCCGACTCCGGTGTCTGCGTTGTCGCCAAGCGCGGCGGCCATATCGAAAGCGTCGACTCGTCGCGGATTGTCGTGCGGGTTAACGACAATGAGGTTGAGTCGGGCCAGCCGCCGGTTGATATCTACAATCTGACCAAATACACCCGTTCCAACCAGAACACCTGTATTAACCAGCGTCCGATTGTCACCAGCGGTGACGCGGTTGCCCGCGGCGATATTCTGGCCGACGGCCCGTCCGTGGATCTGGGTGAGCTCGCGCTGGGCCAGAACATGCGCATCGCGTTTATGCCGTGGAACGGTTACAACTTTGAGGACTCGATTCTCGTTTCCGAGCGGGTCGTTAAAGAAGATCGTTTTACCACCATCCATATTCAGGAGCTGACCTGTATCGCCCGCGATACCAAGCTCGGCTCTGAAGAGATCAGCGCGGACATTCCGAATGTCGGTGAGGGTGCACTGTCGAAACTGGATGATTCGGGCATTGTTTACATCGGCGCCGAAGTCGGCCCCGGCGACATTCTGGTCGGTAAAGTCACGCCCAAGGGCGAGACGCAGCTGACGCCGGAAGAAAAACTGCTGCGCGCGATCTTCGGTGAGAAAGCGTCAGATGTTAAAGATACCTCTTTGCGTGTGCCTTCGGGCGCCAAAGGTACGGTGATCGACGTGCAGGTCTTTACCCGTGACGGTCTTGAGAAAGATGCCCGCGCGGTACAGATCGAGCAGGGGCAGTTGGATACCTTCCGCAAGGATCTGAACGAAGAGTTCCGCATTCTCGAAGAGGCGACGTTTGCGCGTCTGACCACTGCGTTGACCAACCAGAAGGTCCTCAGTGGTGCCGGTGTTAAGAAAGGC
>JBFJYC010000165.1:0-6964 GCA_041622815.1 Spongiibacteraceae bacterium
CCTGGTGAACTTTATGGCTTACGTCGCGGAACCGATGCAGCTTCAGCGCAAAAAAATCGGTATTTACGCGCTGTTTTATCTGGCCTTGTTTTTCGTATTTGCCTGGTTGCTAAACCGCGAATACTGGAAGGACGTGCACTAGCACAACGTTTTTCCTGCGCTACCCGGGCGGCTTTATTTGAAGCCGCCTTTTTTGTTTTTATCGCGTCACCTGAGGATTTGCGATGGCTGTTATCACCAAACGCTCCACCATGACTTTCTTTTCAGACGCAACATCGCACTATAGCCACCGCGTGCGTATCGTTCTGGCCGAGAAAGGCGTGACCGTTGATATTATTGATATCGACCCGGCGAACCCGCCTGAAGAACTGGCGGACCTGAACCCCTACAACACCCTCCCGACACTGGTCGACCGTGAGCTGTCGCTGTTTGAATCAAAAGTGATGATGGAATACCTCGATGAGCGTTTTCCGCATCCGCCATTGTTGCCGGTGTATCCGGTGGCACGCGCCGACAGCCGCCAGTTGATTTTTCGTATCGAAAAGGACTGGTGCCGGTTGGTTGATGCAATCATCGCCAAAGACAGCAGTGCCGACCTGAATGCGATGCGCAAGGAGTTGAAAGAGACTTTTATCGCGCTGGCGCCCGTTTTTGCCGAGAAAGCCTTCTTTTTGAACGATTAATTCAGCCTCGTCGACGCCTGTCTGGCGCCGATTTTGTGGCGTTTGCCGGTATTGGGTATCGAGATTCCGGACACCAAGCAAACCAAGCCCCTGCATGCCTATATGCAGCGTATTTTTGCGCGTCCCGGCTTCCAGGGCAGCCTGACCGATCCCGAGAAGGAAATGCGCGAAGAGTACGAGGACGCCTGATTATCGGCGACTCGCTATGAGTGAGGGTGAAACCGAAGACACCATGAGCAGCATCCGCCCGTATCTGGCGCGTGCTGCCTATGAATGGATTGTCGACAATAATTACACCCCGCATATTCTGGTCGATGCCCGCGGTGATTCACTGCAGGTGCCGATGCAGTTTGTGAAAGACGGGCAGATTGTGCTCAACATTTCTCCCACCGCGGTTGTTGATTTACAGCTTGGCGATCACCGCATTACCTTTCGCGGCCGCTTTTCCGGTGTTGCGCAGGGCGTGTCGGTACCGATGACCTCGTTGTTGGGAATCTATGCCCGTGAGAATGGCCGCGGCATGATGTTCGACAGTGATGAAGAGCCGGCACCGCCGACGGATGATCCGGCACCGCCGCCTGAACGGCCTACCTTGAAGGTTGTGAAATAGGCCGCGCTTACTCGCCGTAGCCAAAAATGCGCTGTTCGACCTGTTCGCACAGCGCGTGCAGGCAGAGCACCTGCAGTTCCACACAGCGCGCCCGCGACAAGGCATCAATCTCGACCCATACATCCAGTGCATTGCTGATATCGTCGCCGGCGCTGTCGTCCTGCCCGATACCGATAACGCGCATGTCACAGCTACGGGCGGTCGCGCAGGCCTGGGTCAGCTGCGCGCCGAGACCCTGCTGAAAAAATAACACCAGTACATCTCCGGGCCTGCCGAGCGCCCTTATTTGGGTGGCATAGGCGTTGTTAAAGCCTTCCTCGTCCGATAAAGCCAGCAGTGTGTTGCCGCTATTACTCAGCGAGATAGCGGGCAGTCCGGGGCGTGGTTGTTCATAGCGGGTCATCAGCATCTGGCACAAATAGTTGGCCAGCATGGCGGACTGGCCGTCACCGGCGCAGATCACTTTAAAGTCGCCGAGCAGGCTTTCCGACAGATGATCACCGGCCTCAGCGAGACTGGCGCAAATCGTTTCCATGTGGCGCGCGTTATGTTCGTTGGCGCCGCGGAAACTATTTGTAATATAGGTGATATCGTTCATGTTCAGTCTGCGCCGAAGGCATTTTTAAGCCATTCAAATCGATAGTTGCCGCGGCTGTCGCATTCGTCTGAAACGACGGCGTCAAAGCGGCAGGGCATGTTGTTGTAGGCGGGCACAGAGTGCAAGAAGTAAGTCGCCGCTTTGATCAGCTTACGTTGTTTGCCGGCATCGATGGTCTCTGCAGCAGTGCCGTGTACGCCGGGTGCGCGATAACGAATTTCAAAGAACACCAAATGTTCACCATCGATACCGATGAAATCGATTTCACCCGCTTTGCAGTTGAAATTGGTTTGCACCGGTTTCACCTGTTGACGTCGCAGCCAGGCGACAGCCTGACGTTCCGCTTCGGCACCACCCGGGTGTCGCTGACGGCGAAGGGCCATCCGATACTAGCGGGCGCCGCCCGGGCTGCTGTCTTCGGCAATCGCGATCGCTTTCGGCCGGCCTCTGACGATACGCGCCAAATCGAGTTCGCGGTAAATACGTCGCTGCTCGTCGAGGCGCAGGTTTCCGGTATTGCCGAATACCTGACTGTGGGGGAAGTTCACCAGCTGGGCGAGGCGGGGATGCAGCAGATAGCTGTCGACACCCATCGCATAGAAGCGTTGCTTGGACGTGCTTTTGGGCAGGTGGCGGCTGATTTGATTTCGCAGCGGCTGGTTGTTGGCGAGCAGCCACGGAATCTCGGTAAACACCAAACCGTCGAGGTCACGGTCACGACTGCTCTGAGACTCTCCGGAATGCACCTGCGAAGTTGCATAAACCGGCAGGTCGCCGGCGTAATGAAATGCCAGCAGCGGTTTGACAGCGCGGGCTTCGTGCGGGCGTGCAAGCAGGAAAATGAAATCGACATCGGTGCGGCGGTAGGGCTGGAACTCAATGCGGCTGCCGAGCAGATTGCTCAGGTTCTTTGCGCGGGCCTTGCTGGCTTTAATATTCAGGCTGCTGCTGACAACCGCCGAATAGTCCTTGCGGGAAGCGCTGAATAAACCCTGGGAAACCACGGAGCCACCGAGTTCGCGCCAGCGGGTCGCGAAACTCTCCGCAACATTCTCACCCCAGCTGCCGCGCGGCGCCAGAATCATGGCGCGGCTGTGGCCGTCGCTCCAGGCGATGCGGGCCACCTGTCGCGCCTCATCCTCCGGCGCCAGGCCGAATTGAAATAAATTGGCCGGCAATGCATTGCCCGGAATGCGGTTCAGCGCCAATGCCGGTACCGGCATCGCGGGACGGGCGGCGGCCAGTTTAGCGACGTCGTTCTTATGCAGCGGTCCGATAATGAGTTCGGCACCGTCAGCGACTGCCTGATCATAGAGTTCGGCGATGTCGGCGGCGGCCCCGGTATTGTAGCTGCGCAGCAGCGGCACGCGGGCACCGCGCTCGCCTGCCTGATACCAGGCGGCAATAAAGCCGTCGCGAAGGGATTTGCCGTAGCCGGAGAGCTTGCCGGTAAAGGGCAGTAACAGGGCGACCTGTTTTGGCGCCTGCTCGGCGATTTTGCGGATATCGCCGAGCCCGCCCGGCAAGGGGTTGGCGGCGGGGTGGCGCGGCCAGCGTCGCTGCCAGTCTTCGATCTGGGTCGCCTGAATGTCGAGATCACCGAGATATTCCCGGGCAATAGCTGCCATCTCGAGCCAGCCGCGCAGATCCTGTTCCGGCATCGAGCGCTGGTTTTGTTTGAGCTCATCGGCGCTGAGCCGGGTCAGCGAGGCCCAGATCGCCTCGTTGTTAGCTTGCTGTACCTCGCTGTCCAACAGCGGATGGATAAACACCCGCTCCCGCGCTGCGGCCAGATGATCGCCTGAGCGGCCGTAGGCGATTGCCCGCAGCTGGCTGGCCCGCAGCTGGTGCGACAGTTCCATGGTACTGAGGCGGTCCTGCAGGCGCGGCTCGTTCATCAGTGACAGCACCTGCTCAAAATCACCGTGCCGGCTGGCCACTGTCGCCAGCGCAATATTCAATTCGGTGTCCAGATCGTAAGGAATGCCAACACGATCAATGCTGAGCAACAGTTCTTCGGCGAGGTCCGGTTGTTCTTCGGTCAGCAGTAATTCTGCTGCCATCAGTTTGTAGCGTTGCCGGCGCGGCGGGTCGCTCTCCTCAGCGGCGTTAAGCCACACCGCAACCTGCTGCCGTGGCGGCATTTCCGGTTCGGTATCAACTTCCGGTACGTAGCCGCCATCGTCCCTGATGCCGGGTAGCGTCGGCAAATCCGAACAGGCCGCAAGCAACAACGCCAGTGCGACCAAAGGGAGGAATTTACGTGTCTTGGACAATTTGCATACTCTGAGCTGCGATGGGTCGGTATCGGGGCTGGGTAACGCCGTCGATTCGGGCTAGTCTTGCCCGCTTAATCAGCTTGCGGACAGGGTGCCGATGAAAGTGGAACGCGGTTTATATGTGGTGGCGACACCCATCGGTAATCTGGGTGATATGGTACCGCGTGCGGTGGCTATCCTCCAATCGGTAAGCGTGATTGCCTGCGAAGATACCCGACATAGTTCGCGCCTGCTCCAGCATTTTGACATCACAACGCCGTTGATGGCCTGTCACGAACATAACGAGCCTGCCATCGCCGAACAGGTCTGCGCGCGTATTGCCGCCGGCGAGGCGGTTGCGCTCATCAGCGATGCCGGTACCCCGCTGATTTCCGACCCGGGTTTCCGGCTGGTGCAGCAGGTCCGCGCGGCAGAGCTGCCGGTCATTCCGGTGCCGGGTGCCTGCGCGGCGATCGCCGCGCTCAGCGTTTCCGGCCTCGCCAGCGACCGGTTCGTGTTTGAGGGCTTTTTAGCGGCCAAGGCCGGCGCCCGCGACGCGCGGCTGCGCCAATTGCAGCCGGAGCAACGCACGCTGATCTTCTACGAGGCACCGCATCGGATATTGGCGACGGTCACCGCCATGCAGGAAATCTTCGGCGCACAGCGTCAGGCCGCCCTGGCGCGGGAGCTGACCAAGCTGCACGAGACCGTCTGGTCCGGGCCGCTGTCGGAGCTGCAGGAATTTATCGCCGCCGACAGCAATCAGCAGCGCGGCGAAATTGTACTGGTGGTGTCAGGTGCGCCCGATGTCGATGAGGCACTATCGGCTGAAGCGCTGCGGGTGCTGGCGTTGCTGATGCCGGAGCTGGGGCCGAGTAAGGCGGCCGGGCTAACCGCGAAAATTACCGGTGCAAAGAAGAAAGCATTGTATGAAATTGCGGTGAGTGAGCAGCGCGATGCCTAAGCGCTTTAAGCGTGCTGTGCTGGCGCTTGTGTGCTCCTTCGCAATGCTCGTTGCTGCAGGCGCCATTTATCAGTGGTTTTCCGAGCAGTCGGATCGCAAACTAATTCCCGGGGAGTTGGTGAGCATCGACGGGCATGAGTTTCACCTGCTATGTCGCGGTAGCGGCCGGCCGTTGGTGCTTTTGGAAAACGGGCTGACTACTGCCTATACCGATTGGATGGCGACCATAGATGCAGTCAGCGAGTTCACAGAGGTTTGCACGTATGACCGGCTGGGGTTGGGGTGGAGCAGTCGCAACGACAGACCCACGGCGTCGGCAGATGTCGTGAACTACCTGCACACTATCGTGCAGCAGGAAAAGCTGACCGGCCCGTATGTGCTGGTTGGGTTCAGCGCCGGCGGTCTCTACGTCCGCAAATATTACGCCGCTCACCCGCAGGGAGTGGCCGGTATGGTACTGGTGGATAGTTCGCACGAGCAGCAGGACCGGCGCATGGATGTGCCTGATGTGGGCCTCAATATGATTCGCCTCTGTAATGCTTTGGCGTGGTCGGGTTTTGTCCGGGCTTTACGGCTTTTGGAGGACGAGGTACCGCCTAGCTTCGACGCGCGGTTGGCGGAAGAGCAGCGGGCGCTATTCTATCGCACCGGTTTTTGTCACGGCATGCTGCTGCAACGCCGTGATATTAAACTGGATACCGCGGCTGCCGAATCGCCGGTTGGGCTGGGCGAATTGCCGCTGACAGTGATCCAGGCCGGCGTGCCCCTGAGTCGGACGCGATATGCCGCACAATTTTCTCCCGATTCGCTGGCTCAGCACGACCGGGTGTGGCCGCAGTTGCAGAGGGAGCTGGTGGCGCTATCCACTAATTCCGAACACTGGGTTGCCGAGCACAGTGATCACTCGATTCCTGTGAATCAGCCGGAGATTATTATCCGAGCAATTCGTGAGATGGTGGCGCGGATCCGAGTTGATAACAGATAAAAACATTGCCCCGGGGGCCACGGGTGTCTACAGTGCGCGCCGAGTCAGCTGGACAGTCGCCGCCACAATTTCCCGAAAGGGCGTGGGGGAGGAAAGTCCGGGCTCCATAGGATAGGACGCCAGCTAACGGCTGGGGGGCGCGAGCCTACGGAAAGTGCAGCAGAAAGGAAACCGCCCGGCTTGCCGGGTAAGGGTGAAAAGGTGCGGTAAGAGCGCACCGCGCGACTGGTAACAGTTCGTGGCGATGGTAAACCCCGTCCGGAGCAAGGCCAAATAGGAATTCTTTGCCGTTATCCGCGGTGAATTCGGGTAGGCCGCTTGATGCATGTGGTGACGCATGCGCTAGATGAATGACTGTCCACGACAGAACCCGGCTTATAGGCTGACTCACTTAATTACTTTGCCACTTGTTTTAGTGGTGGCGCTTTGTTGCCGACAGCTGCCGTAGAAGCATTTGCTCCATGGCACCGGGCCCTCCGGGCTTCCCTCCATCGTTGCGGAGCCCTGTGAAGCGGTCTCCTCACTCATTCGGCCGGCGCCTTTTATATTCCGCAAACGCTTCCACGACAGCTATCTCAGATCGTGGGCGGGCGGACGTAGGGTTTGTTGTCGACAGCTGTCGTAGAAGCTTTTTCTCCATGGCACCGGGCCCTCCGGGCTTCCCTCCATCGCTGCGGAGCCCTGTGAAGCGGTCTCCTCACTCATTCGGCCGGTGCCTTTTATAGTCCGCAAATGCTTCTACGGCAGCTATCTCAGTCTTTAGCACGCGAAGGGTCACTGCACTTCGGGTCACGCAGAGGCGGCAGCGGCACACCGTTGCGAAACATTAAAGCCGAGTGCCGATGGGGTGGAGCCAGACCGCTTCG
>JBFJYC010000166.1:0-6957 GCA_041622815.1 Spongiibacteraceae bacterium
GGGCGAATCAGCATTGCCAACAGCGATTCCGAGGCCCAGGCCTACGTGCACAGCGCGATCGATGCCGCTTATCGCGCGGTGGCTGAACTGGCTACTTCACCAGTCGCGCAATAGATATCACAGGTGGGTCTTTAACTGCGTGTAGTCGCTGCGGCCCTACAGTCTGATCAATATATTTTTCAGGTCAGTATATTTGTCGAGTGCGTGCAAGGATTTGTCGCGACCGTTGCCGGAAGCCTTGACGCCGCCGAAGGGCACTGTGGAATCACCTTCACCCCAGGTGTTGATCCATACCATGCCGCTTTGCAGTTTGTCGCTGACGCGATGCGCCCGGGACAGGTTTCCGGTCCAGACGGCGGCGCCGAGTCCGTAAGCACTATCATTGGCCAGTGCGATAGCTTCCGCTTCTGTTTCAAACTCACCCACCGCCAGCACCGGACCAAAGATCTCATCTTTGACAAAGGTCATATCGTTGGTGGCGTCGGATACGATGGTTGGAGTTGCATAAAAGCCATTGCCCGGCAGGTAATCGGGTACGCCGCCCATCAACAAATTGCCACCTTCATTTTGCGCTGACGCGATATAGCGTTCTACGGTAGCCAATTGTGCCCGATCAACCATCGGCCCCATCGTGGTGGCCGGATCTAACGGGTCCCCGGGTTGGAAACGCTCGGCGGCTTTCAGTAGAGCTTTCAGGAACGGTACTTTAATTTTCTTCTCAACATACACGCGCGAGCAGGCGATACACACCTCACCCTGGTTTGAAAAGATGGCGGCAGCAGCACTTGTGGCAGCCGCTTCGATGTCGGTGCAATCTGCAAATATTAAATTGGGTGACTTGCCACCGGCCTCAAGCCAGACGCGCTTCATATTGGATTGACCCGCGTACTGCATGAGCAGCGCCGCGACTGCAGTCGAGCCGGTAAAGGCAAGCACCTGCACGTCTTTGTGTAATGCGAGTGCTTTTCCGGCGGTCTGCCCCGAGCCGGGCACGACATTGAACACGCCGTCCGGGATGCCGGCTTCGGAGGCCAATTGTGCGAGGCGAATAGCACTCAGCGAAGCCTTTTCCGACGGTTTCAGGACAACACTGTTGCCCGCGGCCAATGCCGGTGCAATCTTCCAGGCGATCATCATCAGCGGGTAGTTCCATGGCGTGATGGCGCCGACCACGCCGACGGGTTCGCGCTTGATCAGCGCCAGTGTGTCCGGGCCGGTAGGGGCAATTTCGCCATACACCTTGTCGATGCATTCCGCGGTCCAGCGAAAGCAATCGATGGTATCGGGTAGGTCGATGGACATCATTTCCGATATGGGCTTACCCATATCGAGCGTGTCGGTGAGGGCCAATTCCTCCTGGTGCGCTTCAATCAAGTCCGCCAGCATCAGCAATACCTGCTTGCGCTGTTTCGGTGCGGCATTTGACCACTCACCGTTTTGAAAAGCAGTGCTCGCAGCTTGCACCGCCAGATCGATATCCGCTTCGTCGCAGGCGGCGATATCCGCGAGATGTTCTTCGGTCGCCGGATTGATACTTGGGAAGTACTCGCCACTCTTTGGCGATTGGGATTTGCCGTTGATATACGCCTGACCGTTAAATTTCAGTGTGCGGCTGAGATGCTGCCACTCGGCATAACTCTTCATAGATCGTGTCGCTCGCTCGTAATCGGAATTTAGCGCCTGTTAACACTACTGGAGTCACTGCTGCCGGGAGCCATTTTTTCGACCAACGAGGCAGAAGGAGAGAAATTTAGTGGGCCTAAATGAGCGACTGATAACGAAGTTGGGCGGAAAGATGGGCCCGGCCCTTCGGGTTGTGCTTGAAAATCGATCACTCTTCGTTTCTCCTCACTCATTTGGACCCACCAAACCACGTTCGTCGTGCCTCGATTGATCGATTTTCAGGCACAACAGCAGCGGCTCCAGTAGTGTTAACAGGCCCTAGCCGGCTTTGGCGTCTTTCATCGTCAGGTCCAGACAGAGCCTGGCTTTGGTAACCAACTCATCAACCTGCTCGCGTGTAATGATCAGCGGCGGTGACAACACCATGCGGCTGCCCACGGCGCGCATTATCAGGCCGTTATTAAAACAATGGTCGCGGCAAATCAGACCGATATTGGTCTGGGGAGGAAATAGCTCTTTTTTCGACTTGTCTTTTACCAGCGCGATTCCGGCAAGCAGGCCCAGTCCCTCGATGTGACCAACCAAAGGGTGATCTGCCAGCGTCTCTCGCAGTTTTGATTGAAAGTAGGGCGCAATATCGTTGGCGACGTAGTTGACGATGTCCTCGCTCTGCATCAGGCGGATGTTGGCGATGGCCACAGCCGCGGCCACCGGATGGCCTGAATAGGTAAAACCATGATTAAAGTCCTGGTCGTATTGCAGCAAAGTATTTGCAATCCGGTCGCCAACGGCGACCGCTGATATCGGCAAGTACCCCGAAGAAAGACCCTTGGCCATGGAGATGATGTCCGGTTCGATGCCCAGAGTTTGACTGCCGAACCAGCTGCCTGTGCGTCCAAAGCCGCAGATGACTTCATCCGCGGCAAGCAGGATGTCGTACTTGCGGCAGATCTTCTGGATTTCGGTCCAATAGTTCTGCGGTGGCACAATCACGCCACCCGCGCCCTGTACCGGCTCAGCGATGAAGGCGGCGACATTGTCGGGCCCGACGCGCAAGATTTTTTCCTCCAGCGCCTTCGCGCAGGCGATGCCGAATTCTTCTTCCGACATGTCGCCGGCTTCTCCGTACCAGTAGGGTTGGCGGATATGCTCGATGCCGCCCAGCATCGGTGCACCTTGTCCGTGCATCATCGCCATGCCGCCGAGGCTCGCGCCTCCGATGGTGCTGCCGTGATAGGCGTTGTTGCGCGCAATCAAAATATTGCGCCAGGGCTTACCTTTTATCGCCCAGTAGTGGCGTACCAATCGGATGATAGTGTCCACCGCTTCCGAGCCTGAATTGGCCAG
Source organism: Spongiibacteraceae bacterium (assembly GCA_041622815.1). Classification (GTDB taxonomy): domain Bacteria; phylum Pseudomonadota; class Gammaproteobacteria; order Pseudomonadales; family Spongiibacteraceae; genus JBFJYC01. Next base: position 2,971 of record JBFJYC010000166.1, read on the forward strand.
GAATACATGGTTTAAATCGCCGGGTGTGACCTCGGCGATCACACTGGCGAGATTCGCGGCTGGCGCATGTGTGGTCTGGAAAAAGGTGTTGTAGAAGGGCAGTTCCTGCATTTGGGCATGGGCAGCTTCGATCAGCTCGCGGCGTCCGTAGCCCATATTCACACACCACAGGCCGGCCATGCCGTCGATGATCTTGTTGCCCTGGCTGTCCCACAGATAGACGCCTTCAGCGCGCTCGATAACACGTGCACCCTTGCGATTCAGGTCGCCCGAATTGGTGAACGGGTGCAAGTGATGGGCTGCATCCAGTGCTTGAATTTCCGCAGTGTGTTTCGATGGGGTCAGTGTTGCCTGGGTCATGGCCGTCTCTGGTTAATGAGTTTGCGTCAGGTGACAAATAATGTGATCACAAAAAGGGGAAGTCAAGGAAATTGTGATCACAAAAATGCTGGTCAGGCTCTGTATTCATGATCATGTATTGGTGCTGTTCTTCGATTGGAGGACAAAACTTTGCAGTAAGTGCGGGTCCGCGGCGAACGCCAGCCCGTCGCGTATATCGCTGGTAATCGCCATTTTGAGAGCGTAGGCATCACTTTTTGCGATAGCGGAAAGCGCTTCCTTGTGGCGGTCCGCGATGTAGTGATCTGCCAGATTTGCCATAGCCAATCGCATAAACGGTCCCAGCTGCAGCCACAAGCTTTCTATCAGTGGTTGGGTAATATCATGGGGGTTTGCCAGATATAACGTACGGTGAAATTGTTGATTGAGCCGGGTTATTTTGATGAGGTTTCCTTCTGTCTGCGCTTCGTCAATCCTTGCATCCATCTCGGTTAGTTCATCGAATCTGCGGCTGTCAATATAGGGCATCGCACGCGCCGCGGCATGCGTCTCAAGTGCTATGCGGGCTTCACACAATTCGGCGAATTTCATCGCGGTCATCTCGGGCACGATAACGCGGCGGTTGCCGAGCAGTTCGAGGGCATTCTCCGCGGCGAGAAGGCGCAGGGCTTCCCGAACCGGCATGGCGCTGACGTCGAGCAGTGCCGCCAACCCTCTGATGGTGAGAGCGCGACCGGGCAGCACAGTGCCGTTCATCACGGCGTCTCGCAGGGTGCGATATACCCATTGCGTCACTGTCTCCGTCCCATCGCGCGGGCCGGGGATGATGTTGAGCGGCGAATGCTTGTCCATTGACTTTGCCCGTATAAATGTGATCACATTATAGCTGAATTTTACGCGACTTGTAGATGGAATATATGGCCAGTGAAAAAGAAAGCGAGATCGATGTCTTTGTTACCGATCTGAACGGTAACCTCAGAGGCAAGCGGCTGCCAGCGGGCAGCGGCGACAAATTGGCTGTCGATGGCGTGAAAATGCCGCGTTCGGTATTGGGTGTCGATTTCTGGGGTAGCGACGTTATTGAGAATGGATTGGTCTTCGAAACCGGGGACAGCGATGGCATCTGTCTGCCGGTAACGGACCAGCTGGTGCCGGCGCCGTGGCTGGAACCTCCCCGTCGGCAGCTGCTGGCGACGATGTTTAACGCCGATAACACGCCAATTCTGGCCGATCCGCGGCAGGTACTGAATCACGTGGTTGCGCAATATCACGCTCGCGGTATGCATCCGGTCGTGGCGTTGGAGCTCGAGTTTTATTTGCTGGATGGGAGTTCAGAGACGACGCAGCGTCCGAAGCCGCCGGTATTGACTGATGGACACGGGCGTCAGGTCTCGGAAATTGATGGTTATTCCATGGATGAACTCGATGCGCTGGCGCCGTTTTTTGCGGAGGTGCGCGAAGCCTGTAAGCAGCAGGGCATATCCACACAAACCATAATTTCCGAATTCGGACCCGGACAGTACGAAATCGACCTCGAGCACGGGGATGACCCCTTGCGTGTTGCAGATAATGCAGTGATGTTTAAGCGTCTGGTCAAGGGAATCGCCCGCAAGCACGGTCACGCTGCAACGTTTATGGCCAAGCCTTATGCAGAGCACAGTGGCAATGGCATGCATGTACATTTCAGTTTGTTGGATGGCGACGGCAGCAATGTCTTTGATGATGGTAGTGATCTCGGCAGCGACTTGCTGCAGCAGGCGATTGCCGGACTGATCGATACCATGGCCGACAGTATGCTAATACTTGCGCCGCATCAAAATTCCTACCGGCGCTTCATGCCGGGTTCGCATGCACCGACGTTGGCTTGTTGGGGATACGAAAACCGAACCGTCGCGATTCGTGTGCCGGATAGCCCGCAAGCCGCGCGCCGCATCGAGCATCGCGTTGCCGGTGCTGACGCCAACCCTTATCTTGTCCTTGCCACGGTCCTGGCGGGGGCTTTGCATGGCATAGATAACACACTGCAACCGCCTGCTGCGACCGAAGGTGATGCCAATGACCTTGATAATCAGCAGCCGGATACCACCGGTCCCGCATTGCCGCGTAACTGGAGTGACGCGATACACAATTTCACTAACAGCAGCGTACACGTTAATTATCTAGGCGATACTTTTGTCGGGGTGTTTTCTGCCGTTAAACAGCAGGAATTCGAAAAGATGCAGCAATGGATTCCGGACATCGAGTACGACACCTATCTCGGCCAGCTGTGAGGCGAAGCCTATGGCAATGACAACGTTAAAGATCGGAATTCTGGCGGCCGGGATTACGCCGGATGAGTTACGTGATGAGTACGGCAGCTACGCAGGCATGTTCGTCGAGCTATTTAATCGTGCCGGCGAGACGTTTGCCTACGAAGTGTTTGACGTGAGGGATGATCATTTTCCTGACAGTGCACAGCAATGTGATGCCTGGATAATTACCGGTTCAAAATTCAGCGTGTACGACGGTTTTCTGTGGATAGGCCGGCTCAAGCAATTTGTGCGTGACGTTTACGCGGATGGACGGCCGCTATTGGGTATTTGCTTTGGCCATCAGCTTATTGCCGAGGCGCTTGGTGGGCGTGTTGAAAAATATAGCGGTGGTTGGGGCGTCGGGTTGCACCGGTACAAGATGGTCACGACCCACAAGTTTGCGTACACACAACTGCAGGAGTTTGCGCTCAACGCAATGCATCAGGATCAGGTGGTCAATTTGCCTGAGAACGCCTGCGTGCTGGCGAGTTCGGCGTTTTGCAAATATGCTGCGCTCGCCTACGGTGATGCGGTGTTGACCTTTCAGGCGCACCCCGAATTTACCTCAACATTTGAACGGTTGCTGGTGAGCTTGCGCAAAGGCGTAGTTATCCCCGAGGGCGTTGCAGATAAGGGATTGAGCTCGCTTACCGATTGCAACAGCGGGCCCGACGAGGAGCGGGTAGCGCATTGGATGGCAAAATTTCTGAAGCAGGCAGACAGCCACGAGGATCAGGGTGATATGACATGAACTTACAGTTGGCAGATACATCATTGTTGCGTACGCAGGCGTATATCGACGGCAGCTGGCGAGACGCCGATGACGCCACCACCAGAGTGGTGAAAGACCCGGCGACCGGGAGTGTGATAGCAGAAATCGCTGCCTGCGGGCAGGTGGAAACTCGGCGTGCAATTGATGCTGCAAGCGCGGCGCTGCCTGCGTGGCAGGCGCTCACAGCAAAAGCACGCGGCGCATTGCTGCGCAACTGGTTCAATCTGATCATGGAAAATCAGCAGGATCTGGCCAGAATACTGACCGCGGAGCAGGGCAAACCGCTGGCCGAGGCGGCCGGAGAAATCGCCTACGGTGCCAACTATATCGAGTGGTTCGCCGAGGAAGCCAAGCGGGTGTACGGCGATACTATTCCCGGACCGTCGGCGGATAAGCGCATTGTGTGCGTCAAACAACCCGTCGGCGTGGTGGCTTGCATCACACCCTGGAACTTTCCCAACGCCATGCTTACCCGCAAAATTGCGCCGGCTCTGGCAGCCGGTTGTACCGTGGTGTGCAAGCCCGCCAACGAGACGCCGCTCTCCGCCCTTGCTCTTGCGGAGCTGGCAGCACGTGCCGGGATAC
>JBFJYC010000167.1:0-6942 GCA_041622815.1 Spongiibacteraceae bacterium
AGGCCTACAGCGCTGACGACGCCGGGCGCCTGGCCAATGCGGCGGCGGAGATGCTCGATTCGGTGGCCGTGGTCGTGCTGTCGGATTACGCCAAGGGCGCACTGCAGGACCCGCAATCACTGATACAGGCAGCACGTAAGCGCTCACTACCCGTGTTGGTGGACCCCAAGGGCACCGATTTCAGCAAGTACCGCGGCGCGACGCTGCTGACCCCGAACCTGCACGAATTCGAGACCGTGGTCGGGGCCTGTCACAGCGAGCGCGAAATTACCGAGCGCGGTGAGAAGCTGATGGCGGAGCTGGATTTGCAGGCGCTGCTGATCACCCGCGGCGAGCATGGCATGAGCCTGCTGCGTCCCGGCCATGCCGAGTTGCATATGCCGGCCCGCGCCCGGGAAGTGTTTGATGTGACTGGTGCCGGCGATACGGTGATCTCGGTGCTGGCGGCGGCGCTTGCCGGTGGCGAGGATATAGCCCATGCCGTGGCGCTGGCCAATATCGCCGCGGGCCTGGTGGTCGCCAAGCTCGGGACCGCCACAGTCAGCGGTCCGGAATTACGGCGCGCTGTGCAGCGCGATGGCGGCAGCGAGCAGGGCGTGGTCAGTGTCGAGCAGTTACAACTGGCGCTGGAGGATGCCCGCAGCCAGGGCGAGCGAATCGTCTTTACCAATGGCTGTTTTGATATTATTCATGCCGGACACGTCGGCTATCTGGAGCAGGCGCGGGAACTGGGTGACCGCTTGATTGTCGCGGTGAACAGTGACGCCTCGGTGAAGCGCTTGAAAGGGCCGGGCCGGCCGATCAATCCCTGCGACCGGCGCATGCGGGTGCTCGCCGGGCTGGAAGCCGTGGATTGGGTGGTGAGCTTTGAAGACGATACCCCCGAGGCATTGCTGCAGGTGCTGAAGCCCGAAGTGCTGGTGAAGGGCGGCGACTACGACACCAAGAGCGTAGTCGGCTGGGAGATTGTCGAAGCTTATGGCGGCGAAGTAAAAGTGCTGTCGTTTTTTGACGACTGCTCAACCACCGGTATTGTCGATAAGGTGCTGGCCAATCACCGCGACGACTGAGCGCAACCCGCTCTGGGATTTCGCGCTGCAAGCTTATGCGCGACCCGGGGCAAAACAGGTCTTGTTGTCGGCGCAGGATTCCGCAGCTGTCGATGTGATGCTGGTGTTGGCAGCGGTGTATGGCGCGCAGAGCGGCCGGGTGCTCGACGCCACATCGGCGCTAAAACTGATAGAAAGCACCCGACAGCAGCGGGAAATGATCGCCGAATATCGGCGATTACGCAGCCAGCTTGCGGAAACATCAAAGAACCACCCCATATACGGCGAAGCTAAAAACTTTGAGTTGCAGCTGGAGCGGTGGTTGGCGGACCGGCTTTTGCCGTTGTTGCCAAAGGCGACCGAGCAGCGGCCGCCGCTAGCGGCGCAGATCCGTTTGTTATTGCCTGACGACCTGCCTGAAAAGACCGCCGCCGGATTGGCGGCGACATTGGCCGGGGTGTTGACGCCCGGCTAGCAGCGCAGGTAGTGGACTTCTCAGAGGTTGTCGAGGGTATCGAACAGAGACACCAGCCGGCTTTTGCTGTTTTGCGGGGTGGTTGTCAGCGAGGGCGGCGGAATAGTCCGGTTCGGATCCATTTCGATCATCTGCTTGCGGGTCAGTGGCTTGGTCTTGGGCTTGGCGACTTTTTTCGCCGCGGCGGCAACCAATGCTTCGCGCTCGCTGGTTGCACCTTCGCTAGCCTTGCCATTGGCCTTCTTGACCGGAGCGCCCTTCGCGGTCGACTTCCCGGCGGCCTTGGCCGCAGCTTTCTTGGCCGGCGCGGTCTTGGCGACAGCGATGCCCAGCGATTCGGCACGGGCTTTCCATTCGGTATGGTCCACGGATACCGTGGCCAGCAGGGTGGTGGCGCGTTTTAGCGCCGCTTCCGAATCGCGCAGTTCTTTTTTGGCGGCCTGAAAGTCAGATTTGGCCTTGCGGCGGGCGGGCTCACTGCCTTTACCGGTGCGTTTTTCGGTAGCGATTACCGCTTTTTCGGCCTTTTTAATCGCGTTTTCGGCGCTGATGATGTCCCGTTCGAGTTGCTGTTCCTGTTGCGCCAAGGCCTTGCCGAGCTTGGCCTCGGCGGCCTCGATCTGCTTGACGAGCTTGGCAATGTCGGCGCTGGTGGCCGTTGAAGTTGATGCAGTTGGCATACTACGTGGTGAACCCGGCTAAAAATTAACCGCATATTATACAGGCTTGCCCGTAAGGTGCCACGTAATTCCCTGTCTGAAATCCCCGCGATGCAAGTAAATATGCGGTCTGGGCAGGGTACAGCCTATTACCTACGTCAGCCTTATGGCAGACTGTCGCGCTCTCTTAACGGCGATCCGGATTCGGGTTGGTCATTTTCAGGAAATTTGGAGATTTACCCTATGAATAAAGCGCTCTTTGGCGGCGTTGTGCTCGCACTGGCGGTTACCGGCTGTGATCAGGCAAAAAATTCAGCTGCAGAAGAAAATGTTGCATTAGAAACCGAGCAGCAGCGGGTGAGCTATGCGCTGGGCGCCAATCTGGCGGCGCGGATCGGCAGTGATATGCAGGTCGATGCCAGCGCTTTTGCTGCTGGAGTGACCGACGTATTGAAAGAAAAGCCGATTCGCATGAGCGATGAACAGATGACTGAAACGTTGCAGGCGTTCCAGCAAAAGCAGATTGCCGAGCGTCAGGCTGCGCAGGCAGCGCAAGCGGAAGCCAACCTGGCTGTAGCCGAAGAGTTCCTGGCGGCTAATGCCGAAAAAGACGGCGTTAAAACGACCGACAGCGGCTTGCAGTACCGTGTTATTACCGAGGGCGAAGGTGACAAGCCGGGCGCAGAGGACACGGTTGAAGTGCACTATCGCGGCACACTGACCGATGGCACCGAATTCGATAGCTCTTACAAGCGCGACTCGACTGTCACCTTTCCGGTCAATGGTGTGATTCCGGGCTGGACCGAGGCGCTGCAGATGATGAATGTCGGTTCCAAATGGGAGCTGGTTATTCCGCCGGCTTTGGCCTATGGCCCCGGTGGTGCCGGTGAGGTGATCCCGGGTAACGCGGCGCTGGTATTTGAAGTCGAACTGGTCGACATCAAAACCGACGCAGAGTAGGTCAGGGTATCAGCGGTGGCGCGGTTTTAAATGCTGCGCCATCGCCGCCACAAACAGCAGGCCCAGTGCCATTCCGGCAAACATAAGCAGTGACCATTCCGGCATGCTCAGGCCGATAAAGGTCCACTGCACTTCCGCGCAGTTACCATCGCCCATCATCAATGTCCGCAGCGCTTCGCTGAAGGGCAGTACATCAAACATATACTCCAGACTCGGGCCGCAGGCCGGCACCTGATCCGCCGGTAAATGCTGCAGCCAGACCTGACGGCCGGCAAATATCGCCCCGCCGATGCTGAAGCCCGTTGCAGCGAGACAGTAATAACGCGTGCCGGCGGTATCCGGGGCATGAATTGCACCGGCCAACGCGGTCAGGCCCACTAACAGATAAAACAGCCGCTGCGTCATACACAGCGGGCACGGTATCAGCCCCTGATAGTGCTCGGTATACAGTGCATACAGCAGTAGTCCGGCGCAGGCGAAGCTGAACATTAAAAACACCTGACGGGCGCTGAAGCGGGCAAACAGATTTTTCATAGCGGGTACTCTTCACCGAATTCGTCGCGTAACCGGCGTTGCAGCGACGGATAAAATTGATCAAATGCCAGTTGAATATCTGCGGCCATCGGGCGCAACTGTTCAGTGGCCAGATGCAGCGGGTTGTCTCGCCGCAGCCGTTTGCCGATGGCACTCAGTATGCCGTCAACGGTTTCCCAGTGCCGGATATTTATCAGGACATCGAATTGCTGCAGGCGCCGGTACTGTGTGACCGCAGCGGCCGGTAAATGTTCTTGCTGCGCCTGCAATATCCCGTACACGTCTTTACAGAACGCGGGCAGTGGTTGCGGATGCCAGCGCTGCCAGTGGGCGCTCAGGCAGCGGTCGAAGCACACATCCAGTGCGATACCGCCGTAGCGCCGCAGCGACGGCGGCAGTTGCGTGAGCAGCGCCAGCACCTGCGGGTCGGTATCGGTCAGGGCGTCGATGCGGCGGTGTATGCGGATGCCGGTTTCAATGGCGGCGGGCCGCTCTCCGCGGAGCAGGCCTTTGACGTGATCGCCGAGCAGCGCGCCGACGATGTAATCCGGCTGGTTGCCGGCGAGATGAAAGTGGGCGAGATGATTCAACCGCGGTTCAGAGTGTGTCGTATTGCGCGTAAAAGCGGGCGAGAAAGGTTTCGAAATCGGCGTTATCGGCGGCTTCAATGGCCTCGCGCTTTTTCACCGAAGCGAGCCGCTCCTGCTCAGCTGCAGCCCGCAAGGTATCGTCGGGCGCGCGGCTGCGGAAATACTCGGCGTGCTGCTGCGACTGCGCGGTCATCATTTCCGCCCAGAAGCTGCCGCCGCGCATCTTGTCGATCAGCTTGCCCGAGGGTGTCAGCGACGGGTCTTCGACGCGGGCGCGCATCGTCGCCAGTACCGGCGCAAATTCGTCCCCGAAAATCAGCTCCCCGGTGGCACGGATGCCATCGAATAATGACGCGGCGGAATCTTTGAATGTCATATCGCCTTTGTTGGTCTGAAAAACCACGCCGTCGCTGCGGCCATGCTCCACCACCTGCAATATATTTGATGCGTTGCGCCGGCGCATATCGTCGTCGCAGAGCGGGCTTACCTCGAACAGGCAGTACAGCAGAAACGCATCCAGAAACATGGCCGTGTCGCGGTCAATGCCCAGCGGTAATTCCGGGTTCAGGTCCATACAGCGCACTTCGATATATTCGACGCCATCGCGCTTTAAGGCGCCGAGTGGAATCTCGCCGCTGCGGGTGACACGCTTGGGCCGGATCGGGCTGTAAAACTCGTTTTCGATTTGCAGCAGCCCCGCCGATAGCTGCTCGCGCCGGCCGTTAAAGTGGGTGCCGAGTTTCTTGTAGGCGGGATGGTCGGTAATGATGCCGCGGCGCAGGGTGTCGATGTAGTTGCTGAGGGAGTTGTAACAGATATTCAGCCCCGCCTGCGCATCGCTGGAGTAGCCGAGCCGTCCCATGCGCAGCGAAGTGCCGCCGGGCTGGTACAGGGTGTGGTCATCGAGCCGGTCGAGACCGTGATTCGGCCGGCTGCGCAGGAAGCTGCCACACACCGCCGGCGAAGCGCCGAACAAGTAAATAATCAGCCAGGAAAAGCGCTGGAAATTACGGATCAGGTCGAAATAAGAGCGTGTGATGTAATCCTTCATCTCGGCGGTATTGCCGTCCTGCTCGGCGAGCAGCGGCCAGATATCGTCGCCGAGTGAAAAGTTGTAATGAATGCCGGCGATGGTCTGCATGGCGCGACCGTAGCGATGCCCGAGGCCGAGCCGGTAAATCGTCTTCATCTGCGCGCTGTTGGAGCTGCCGAACTGCGCGACCGGGATATCCTCTTCATCGCCGAGTACGCAGGGCATGCTCGCCGCCCACAGAATCTCGTCATCGGCCAGCCCGTCATAAACAATGCGGTGGACATCATCGAGTTGCCCGAGCACATCATCAACCGATTGCCGCACCGGCGTGATCAGCTCCAGCAGGGCCTCGGAAAAATCCGTGGTAATCCTGGGGTGGGTCAGGGGTGCGCCGAAGCTCGCCGGGTGCGGTGTGGTGGCGAGGCGGCGGTCGGCGCGGATGCGCAGGCTTTCCTTCTCGATGCCGCGATTAATGTGGCGGAGGGCCTGACGGTGGGACGGATCCGCAAACAGTCCGAGTCGCTGGTCAAACTGCTTGGTCAATCGCTGATCTCCGGTGGTATCGGCGGGATTTGCCGGCGAGCGCCGGGAAAAGGCCGCACAGTGTAGTGGTCGCGAAGGCGCGCCTCAAGCGAGCGCCGGGCAGGGAACTTATGCGGATTTGCCGGTCGAAGTTGTAGTACCCCCAAGCCTGGGCGGCACACCGGGCTACCCCCGCACGGTTGCCGCCATTTTTTTTGCTTCGCCGCAGGCTCTCAGGCGGGCAGTATGTCCCAGCGTTGCAGCGCCTTCCGGATGCCGGCGGTAAACTCTTCGATACCGGATTTGTCGAGCACCTGCTCGGGCAGAAGGTCAGGAAACTGCTCGAGAATAAACTCCGGCGGGTTGCCACTGACAATTGTAAACGGCAGCTCCGGGTAAGCCGCTTTAATCTGCATGGCGATATCACCGCCATTCACCGCACCCATGCGGAAATCGATAAACACCGCGTCGTAATCACGGTAGGTCTCCAGTGGTGGCGGCTTGGTGGCAAAATCCCACTGCAAGTCCGGAAACTCCAGCCGGAACCAGCTCCGATACATATCCACCTGCATTTGATCATCTTCGAGTTGCAGAATTTTAGCCATTAAAATTAACCGTTCGCAGGCGGCCTGTCTGAATGACGGCCGGGCTAAGACTGAAGCTGCAGCAGGCTCGCCGAACCAGAGCCGCAGGAAATAATGGTCCGGAATGCCTCGTCGAGTTTAATTTCGGGGCGCAGCTCAACGCAATCCGGCGGCAGGTGGTAGACGAATCCCGATGTCGGGTTCGGGCCGGTCGGCACGAACACGGTATACCAGCCGTTGCCGTGACTGCTGGTAACAATCGCCGTGCTCAGTGTCGGCACGTCGCGTCCGTATAATTTCACCAGCGCGACTTCGCCATTGCTAAAGGGTGAGTCGGTGTTCTCGCCGAAAAACTGCGCGACAACGTCGCGGACAATGCGATAGCCGGGCGCAAGTTTTGCCAGGTACTGATCGACAAGCTCATGTGTAAAGCGTCCGGCGCGACTGGAAACCAATGTGCCGATAATAAAGCAGCCGAGCGCGAGCAGGATCATTACAAACAGATCGATCAGGACGGGCGGCGCCCCGGTTTTGGC
>JBFJYC010000168.1:0-6914 GCA_041622815.1 Spongiibacteraceae bacterium
ACGTTCGGGTGCACCATGCCGCAACCCATAATTTCCAGCCAGCCGGTATGACTGCAGACGCGGCAACCATCACCGCCGCACATTACACACTGAATATCGACCTCGGCCGAGGGCTCGGTAAACGGAAAATAGGACGGCCGGAAGCGCACCGCCAGATCCTTCTCAAAGAACGCCTGCAGGAATCCGATCACCGTACCCTTGAGATCGGCGAGACTACTCTCCTCCGCGATCAGCAGTCCTTCCACCTGATGAAACATCGGCGTGTGGGTCAGATCCGAATCGCAGCGGTAGACGCGCCCGGGGCAGATAATCTTCATCGGCGGCTCGCGGGTTTCCATGCTCCGCACCTGTACCGGCGAGGTATGGGTACGCAGCACCGTCGCCGGGTCGATATAGAACGTGTCGTGCATGGCCCGCGCCGGGTGATGGGCCGGAATATTGAGGGCTTCGAAGTTGTGGTAGTCGTCCTCGATTTCCGGCCCCTCAACTGACTCAAAGCCGATCGAGCGGAAAAAATCCTCGATACGCTCCAGGGTGCGGGTCACCGGATGCAGATTACCGGGCTGCTGACCGCGGCCGGGCAATGTCACATCGATGGTCTCGCCGGCAAGCTGCGCCGAAACTGCCGCTAGCTCCAACTCGTCCTTGCGCGCGTTGATTTCCTGCGCCAATACCGCTTTCACGGCATTGATGCGCGCGCCGGCGGCCGGACGTTCTTCATTCGAGAGTTTGCCGAGGCCTTTCAGCAACGCGGTGATCTCACCTTTCTTGCCGAGATAGCCGACGCGGACCTGATCGAGGGCCTGCGCATCTTCGGCGGCAGCAATCGCGGCACTGGCGGTTGCGGCGAGTTGGTCGAGGTCGTTCATACTTATTCAGTCCAAAAAAACAAAAAGGGGAAGTGCGGCAGCGCTTCCCCTGTTCGATGTTGCTTGTGGCTGGCGACGCTCCCCTGCTAACGAGGTGCCGCCAAAGCTCAGTTCAAGGCCGCTTTTGCTTTCTCAACAATCGCAGCAAAAGCCGGCTTATCGTGTACAGCCAGATCCGCCAGTACGCGGCGATCGAGCTCGATGTCAGCTTTCTTTAAACCGGCAATCAAACGGCTGTAGTTGAGGCCGTTGTTGCGTGATGCCGCATTGATGCGGGCAATCCACAAGGCGCGGAATACACGCTTCTTTTGACGACGGTCGCGGTAAGCGTACTGTCCGGCTTTGATAACAGCCTGCTTGGCAACACGGAATACACGTGAACGCGCACCGTAATAGCCTTTCGCCTGCTTCAGAATCTTTTTGTGTCGACGCCGTGCGGTGACACCTCTTTTAACGCGGGGCATAGTCTTATCCTTTCAGTTATTTAACGCGAAGCATTTTGTTCACCGCAGCGATATCGGCGGGATGCATCTCATCCGTGCCGCGAAGCTTACGCTTACGCTTGGTGGTCATCTTCGTCAGGATATGACTTTTATGGGCGTGCTTGTGCTTGTAGCCGTTTGCCGACTTCTTAAACCGCTTAGCAGCCCCACTGTGTACTTTCACTTTGGGCATCGTTTGTTACTCCGCATTCGATGTAATAATTAAAGCAAATAAAGAAGCGTGAAAACTTCAGTGCTTGCGCCTGTTCGGGGCTATGACCATCGTCATCTGCCGGCCTTCCATTTTCGGAAACTGCTCAACGGAACCGTATTCTTCGAGGTCAGCTTCGACCCGCTTCAACAATTCCATGCCAATTTCCTGGTGGGCCATTTCACGACCGCGGTAACGCATGGTTACCTTGGCCTTGTCCCCGTGCTCTAGGAAACGTATCAGGTTGCGTAGTTTTACCTGATAATCCCCGTCTTCAGTTCCGGGACGGAACTTAATCTCTTTAACCTGGGTCCGCACCTGCTTCTTCTTCGAGGCCGCCTGCTGCTTCTTGGCCTCAAACACATGCTTACCGTAATCCATAATCTTGCAGACTTTGGGCTCGGAGTCCGCCATCAGCACCAGATCAAGGTTCAACCCCTGTGCCCTGGCCAGCGCATCGCTAAACGGTACGATTCCTAGTTGCTCACCTTCTTCACTGATGAGTCGCACCTGATTTGCATCTATTTCATCGTTAATGGGCAGTCGCTTGGACTTGCCTTTACCGTCATCGCGTTTGTTAATACCTAGCTCTCCAATACACCATTGTCTAAAACAAGACGGCCGCGTCGATCAACGTCCTGAGCAAGTAGATCGGCAAATGCCTCAATTGGCATCGTGCCGAGGTCCTCGCCCGAGCGTGTCCGCACGGCCAAAGTCTGGTTTTCCATTTCTTTGTCGCCCACCACCAACAGGTACGGAACCCGCTGAATTGTGAGCTCGCGGATTTTAAAGCCGATTTTCTCGTTTCTCAAGTCGGATTCGACTCTAAATCCTTTATTTATCAACTCTTTTCGGACTTTTTCCGCATATTCGCCCTGGGCGTCGGTAATGTTGATCACCGCGGCCTGAACCGGTGCCAGCCAGGCCGGAAACGCGCCCTCGAAATGCTCGATCAAAATCCCGACAAAACGTTCGAAAGAGCCGAGAATCGCCCGATGCAGCATCACCGGCACCTGCCGCTCACCGGCCGCATCCACATACTGGGCGTCGAGCCGGCCCGGCATGGAGAAGTCGACCTGAATGGTCCCCAGCTGCCAGACCCGGCCGATGCAGTCTTTCAGGGAGAATTCGATTTTCGGGCCATAGAAGGCGCCCTCACCCGGCAATAATTGCCAGTCCAATCCCTTGGCGTCGAGGGCATCGCCGAGCGCTTTTTCCGCCCGGTCCCAGTCCGCGTCGCTGCCGACGCGCTTAGCGGGCCGCGTCGATAGCCGGTAGATCACCTCGCTGAAACCGAAATCTGCATAGACCTCGTGCAGGAAGTCGATGAAATCAGCGACTTCCGGCTGAATCTGCTCTTCGGTACAAAAGATATGCGCATCGTCCTGTACAAAACCGCGCACCCGCATAATGCCGTGCAGGGAACCGGAGGGTTCGTTGCGGTGGCAGGAGCCGAACTCTGCCAGCCGCAGCGGCAGATCGCGATAACTTTTTAAGCCTTGATTGAAGACCTGCACATGGCAGGGACAGTTCATCGGCTTCACCGCGTATTCGCGGTCTTCGGTCTCCAGCATAAACATGTCATCGCCGAATTTGTCGGCGTGACCGGATTTATGCCACAGGCTCATATCCACCACCTGCGGCGTTTTGATTTCCTGATAGCCGTGCCGCTGCTGCTGGCCGCGCATATAGGATTCAATCAACTGATAAATCGCCCAGCCGCGGGGGTGCCAGAACACCATGCCCGGCGCCTCGTCCTGCATATGAAACAGATCGAGCTTCTTGGCGATCTTGCGATGATCGCGTTTCTCCGCTTCCGCAATACGGTTTAAATAAGCTTTTAACGCCTTCTTGTTTTCCCAGGCGGTGCCGTAAATGCGCTGCAGCATTTCATTGTTGGAATCGCCGCGCCAATAGGCACCGGCGACTTTGGTCAGTTTGAAGGCTTTGAGCTTGCCGGTACTGGGCACATGCGGGCCGCGGCACAGGTCCATCCACTCGCCCTGCTGGTACAGCGAGATCTCTTCGCCTTCGGGCAGGTCGCGGATAATTTCAACTTTGTATTTTTCGCCCATCGCATCGAATTTGGCGGCGGCGTCATCGCGGTCCATAACGATACGCTCTACCGGCAGGTCCTGACCCGCAAGCTCGGTCATACGCGCTTCGATCTTTTCCAGATCTTCCGGCGTAAAGGCGCGCTCAAAAGCGAAGTCGTAAAAGAAGCCGTCTTCGATCACCGGCCCGATAGTCACCTGTGCACCGGGAAACACATCCTGCACCGCCATCGCCAGCAAGTGCGCGGTGGAATGGCGAATAATTTCAAGGCCGTCTTCATCGCGCTCGGTGATGATAGACAGCGTGCAATCGGCATCGAGAATATGGCTGGTATCAAATAACTGATCGCCGATCTTGCCGGCTAAAGCGGCTTTGGCAAGACCGGGACCGATATCGGCAGCGACATCGTGAATCGAGACGGGTTGATCGAACTGGCGCTGGCTGCCGTCCGGCAGGGTAATTGCGGGCATATTGCTCTCCTTTCAGTGGTGACCCCTACCAAAGGCCACATGAGTGTTGCTGGAGCGCGGATTATCCGGATGCAGCGCGCGGGCGCAACCCCAGACTGACCAAGTAACAGGTTGCTGCCGCCGTGTTCTGACGGCGCAAGGAGGTAGTAATGTCCTCTGGAGGCCCGGAACCGGAAATCATTCACGAACAATAAAGGTCACGCTTGGCCGGGGCGAAACGCGCAGAGCTTTCGCGAGGACCTGTTTGAGCGCTTCCTAGCGAGTTCCGCAGCGCTGCGTGTTTCGTCACGGTCGTGGCCCGTTCGGGAATGATTTCCGGTTCCGGGCCGGACCACGGTACCCGCAAAAGTTACGCCGTAAATATAGACTTCTCAGGCCCGACACGCGCCGCGATAGGTTCGAGTTTCGCGCGGTCAAAACCGTAAAAATCAATCGCATTGCCGCCGAGCATTTTGGCTACTTCATCTTCGGGGAAGCCTTTAAACACTTCAATCATATGCTTACGGGTATGCGGAAAGGTGCCTTCGGGATGCGGGTAATCGCTACCCCACATCAACTGATCGACACCGAGCTGATGACGTATCTCAACGTCACTGCGCGGTATACAGGAGGCGCCGATACCGACATTGCGACGGAAGTATTCGCTCGGCGCCATCGACAGGTGGCTTTTGAAGTCGCCCAGCTTCGCCGAGAAATGCTTGTCGTGATAGTTGTGATCCAGCGTCTGTAAGTACGGCGGCAGGTTCCAGCCGTTGCCGGTTTCTGTGACCGCAACCTTCAGCTTCGGATAACGCTCGAAGACGCCGCCCCAGATCATGAAAGTCAGCGGCCGGTAGGTCCAGAAAAACACCTCGGACACGTACATACCCATGGCGCCCTGAT
This sequence comes from Spongiibacteraceae bacterium, assembly GCA_041622815.1. Classification (GTDB taxonomy): domain Bacteria; phylum Pseudomonadota; class Gammaproteobacteria; order Pseudomonadales; family Spongiibacteraceae; genus JBFJYC01. Next base: position 4,970 of record JBFJYC010000168.1, read on the forward strand.
AGGCCTCTTGCGGGTCCGGCTCAGGAAAACTCGGGCCGAAGAAGTCTGCCATCGGTGCCGAACCGGAATGGAAGTTCACGACGATGCCCATGCTTTCGCAGGCTTCCCAGAACGGGTTGTAGCGGGAATGGTGGTACTGGGGAAACTGCCAGGTTTCATGCGGAATCAGCACCGAACGCAGACCGTTGTCCTTAACCCAGTTGAGCTCCTGCACCGCCTGCTCAACGTCCCAGAGCAGCGGCAGCGAAGCGACGCCGCAGTGGCGCTCCGGCGCCTGCGAGCAGAGCTCCGCCAGAAAACGGTTGTGGGCGCGGGCACCCGCCCATTGCAACGTCGCGTCGACACCTTCGGTTGGCAGGCCGAGGCTGGCACCGAAAGGCGGTGCATTGTGCTCGGTAATACCGTCGACAAAAATGACTTCGCCGGCAATACCATCGTTATCTAATACCTTGATCCGCTCATCGTGCTTCCAGGTGCCGGTGAGCTGGTCTTCTATACCGTCGCGCCACTGATCGTTAATCTCCTTAATCAGAAACGCCGATGATGCCTTCTCCATCATCTCGACTTGAATCGGCAACGCCATATCAAACATATCGCGGAATTCCGGGTCGAGATAATCGCGGTATTTTTCCGGTGGAAGTCCGGCGTGACAGTCCGATGAGATAACAAGGTGGCGGTCCATAGGGAGCTCCGTAATTGGATGAGTTCGGAAAAGGCCGAAAAGGTTACGCCAGTCTACTTTTTTACGTCAATGGCCGCTGCGGTAATTGTTTGCGGCGTAATCGGGCCGTAATGTTTCTATATTGACCCGCTGCCGACCGCGCGGGCCAAATACTTTCGCCAACAACACCACTTACAGGACCAAACCATGCCCAAGCTCTCGTATAGCGCCTTCGACGCTGACAACCATTATTACGAGGCTGAAGACGCGTTCACCCGCCACATGGACCCGCATATGGCCCGCCGCTGCATGCAATGGGCCGAGATCAATGGCAAAAAGAAGCTGCTGGTCGGCGGCAAGATGTGCCACTTTATTCCCAACCCCACGTTTGACCCGGTCGCCAAGCCCGGCTGCATGGATGAATTTTTCCGCGGCAAAAACCCGGAAGGGAAATCGATGAAGGAGTTGTTCGGTGAACTCGAACCGATCCGCGCCGAATACCGCGACCGTGACGCGCGGCTGAAATTGCTCGACGCGCAAGGCGTCGAAGCCACCTTTATGTTCCCGACACTTGGTGTCGGCATGGAACAGGCGCTTAAAGATGACCCGGAAGCAATCTGTGCCGCCTTTCGTGCCTTCAACCGCTGGCTCGATGAGGACTGGGGCTGTAACTATAAAGACCGTATTTTTGCCGCGCCCTACATCAGCCTGGTCGATCCTGAGTGGGCGGTTGAAGAACTGCAGTGGGCACTGGATCAGGATGCCCGTGTGATTGTGATGCGCTCGGCGCCGGCAATGCACCCCAATGGCAACCGCGCACCGGGTGACCCGGCGCACGACCCGTTCTGGCAGCTCGCCTCTGATTCGGGCATCACCGTGGCCTACCATTCCGGCGACTCCGGCTACCGCCATATGACTGAAATCTGGGGGGAGGCAAAGGACTTCCGCGCCTTCGGGCTGCCCTTGCTGGACCACCTGCTGACACCGGAGCCGATCTCCGACACGATCGCCGCCTTGATCGCCGGCGGCGTTTTTGCGCGGCATACCAATCTGCGTGTCGCCACTATCGAATCGGGTTCCGACTGGGTCGCCCCGCTGTGTAAAAAACTGAAGAAAGTCGCCGGCCAGCATCCGGGCGCATTTCATGAAGACCCGGTCGAAACACTGCGTCGTCATGTCTGGGTATCACCCTATTACGAAGATGACATCGCGGCACTGGGCAAAGTACTGGGGCCGGCGCATATTTTGTTCGGCTCAGATTTTCCGCACGCCGAAGGCCTCGCC
>JBFJYC010000169.1:0-6845 GCA_041622815.1 Spongiibacteraceae bacterium
CGCGCTGCAGCGCTTCGGCTAATTCCTGCGGCGGCGCACCCGGTACCGACCAGCGCACACCGTCACTGAAATCCGGCGTGTCTAATACATAGGTGTCCGGATCAAACAGATAGTCTGCTTCGCTGGCGCGCAGCACCAGCCGCAGGCCGCTGACACCCAGCTCCTGTAATACCCCGGTGACAGCGGAGGGCGTGGCGATACGCTCGATCAGTTCGCCGGCGGGTGTCAGCGACACCATCTGCTGATTACACAGCGCCACATACAGCCCCGGCATCGCCACCGCGCCGCGCAGCGGTGCATCGCACCATTCCACCGGAAGATCGTTGAAATACAGGGTTTCGCCGCCGACCAGACTGATCCAGGCATCGCCAGCGCGGAAACTCTGCGGCGGCGGCGTTTCTATGCCGTACCAATGATGCGCCCAACCCGCGCTGAGATAGCGCTCATCCAGCTTGAAGTCTTCGGTGTGGTTGAGTGCGACACCGGTAATCACCAGCAACACCACAATCAAGGCGATGGCGACACCGACACGGCGGTGCCAGCGCAGCACAAACAGACGCAGCTTGCGGTTGGTCATCGGGCGGCAGTTTCCGGCACCCGGCGCAGCGCGTCAAAAAACAGCGCGGTGTTCGCCACCCGCCGCACCGAATTTACCGACATAGTGGCGCCGGTAATATTATCCACCGTGCCGCTGAGGCCGCCCTCTTCATTCAGGGTCAGATCCCGGAATTGATTGGTAAAGAAATGAAACCGTACTTCATCACCGCGGCTTTCGCGAAACTCCAGAATCCGTAACAGACTGATGCGCGACGCTGTGACCGCAACACCAATGGTAATCGGGCGCTCCTTGCCGATCTCATCCATCACCCAGGCGGTGGTTTCGCCGTTCTGCCAATAGCGCACCCGCAGGCTGTTAAATTTGCGCTGCAGTATGCGGGCCGCCTCGGCTTTTTGTTCCGCGTTCAGCCACAGCACCTGCGACTGCGGCATCACCGAGGGAAAGGCCTGCGCCAGAAACTGGTCCAGCTCTAAATAGCGGCCCCGCGCCTGTACCGCTGTCGCCGTCAGCAACATCAGCAAAACGACAAAAGACCGGCGAATGCCGGCCTTGAGTCTGCTGCGCGGTTTATGCGCGGGCATGGCTCAGAAGCTCCAGCCTACGCCCAGGTTCATAGAGTCGCCGCCTGCGGTCGTTGAATTTTCATCCTCATCCGACTCGGTAAAGTCCGCTTTGAGCACGACATTCGGCACCAGCCAGAAATTGAGGCCGACATCGTGCTGGGTGATCTCACTGTCGGTGAGGCTGCTGCCGGCACGATTATCCCAGACGCTTTTGCGGGCAAACACACCGAGCTTGTCGGTGAGTTTATAACTGGATTCCAGATACCAACCTTCCTGCTCATCGTGGCCATCGGCGTCGAAACTGCGCGCGACTGAATTACTGTCGAGCCAGCTCGCATTGCCGTCGAGTTCCCACCACGCTTTCATGGCAATGATCTGCAGCGGGCCGTAGTTCCAGATCGCGTGGGCTTCATACAGGTCCGCGGAAATATCTTCGCCGCTTACTCCGCCCTGCGCGATGTCCTGCTGATGCTGTGCCGACGCGGCAATCTCCAGCCCCGGAATACCGGTGTATTTCAGCCGTGCGGTGAAGGCGAGATCCTCGGCGTTGGCCTTGGCACTTTTCTGGCGCCCGCTGCGGATGTTAAAGGCGCTGTCGCCGGCAATTGCCGTTTCCAGCCCCGAGTGCACCGCTAGGTTGTAGCTGAGCCCGGGGGCCAGCGATCCGGTAGCCATGACGCCCGTCTCCCACCAAGTGGCAGGAATAATGTTCTTCTCGACGTTATTGCGCTCAACACCATAGAAAGTATCCGGCTCGTGAGTCTCGTTGAGGATGCCGACCGGAATCAGATACTGACCGAAAGTCACGCTGTGATTCTGCATGTAATCCCACTCAATAAACGCCTGCTCCAGTTCAACCTCACCGGGCTTGCCGTCACCGGACAGCGAGTGTTCCAGCTCGACCTCTGAAAAGAAGCGCACCGTGTCGCTGAAGGCGTGACCGACATAGACCACAAAGCGATGCGCATCGACCTGATCGTCTTTGTCTTTGAAGTGGTTAAAGTGATGCTCGCCGTAACCGCCGATGGAGGTCTTCTCCGCCCACTGTGCAATCTTACCGGCGGGACCTGAAGCGACCTGCTCAACCGCGTCGGCGGTGGCTTCGATTTTCTTGTCACTGGCTGCGACTTTCTTTTCCGTCGCCTCGACTTTCTTTTCAGTGGTGGTCTGGTTCGCTTTCAGGCGTTCAATTTCCGCCTGCTGCGCCTGAATAATCCGCCACATCTCTTCCATGGTCGGTGCTTTTTCCGCGATCGCGGCGCTGCCGAGCAGCATTAAAGCCGCTGCCAATAAAACCTGTTTCACGTTGTTGCTCCTGAAAATGCCAATCTTTAAACGCCGGGGGCGCGATGCGGGAAGCACTATAGGAAAAAGCGAATCGAAATGCAAACCATTCTCATTTAGATTTAGCGGCGCAGCAGAATGCCGCGGCCGACGCCTGTCGACCGGGCAAACTATGGCTAAAAAAGGGCTACGCGGGTGCTGCGGCGGGGTTTACTCGGCGGGCACCTTGGCGGCGGCCTGTTTGATAATATCCTGCAATTCGCCGTTTTCATGCATCTCACAGACGATATCGCAGCCGCCGATCAGTTCGCCTTCTACCCACAACTGGGGAAAAGTCGGCCAGTTGCCGAACTCGGGCAGAGTCTGGCGGATATCCGGGTTGTCGAGAATATTGACGAAGGCAAAGCGCTCGCCGCAGGCCATTAAGGCCTGCACGGTGCGCGCGGAAAAGCCGCACTGCGGTGCATTCGGTGAGCCCTTCATATACAAAATGATCGGGTTTTCCTTAATTTGTGACTCGATGGTCTCAAGTGTGGTGCTCATAGGTGTCCTGTTAATAAAGTCCGGGGAAGCCGGGCATTTTAGCGCCAACCACCCCGCTTCGGCTATGCTCGCGTCCGTGAAACCGCACGCCGCCCTGTTATGACACTTCAAATCGACAAACTATCCGTACCGTTGCAAACAGCCGATTGGGCCGCTGCCGCCCGCTGCTTCGCCGGGATGCCGCCGCTGGTGCTGGCCCAAGCCTGGCGCCGGCAGCCCGAAACCGGCCTGCAACGCGGACAGGTGCAGCTCGGCTGGGAGCCGGCAGCGCTGTGGGTCTATGCCCGGCTCGACGACAGCGATATTTTTAACAGCGCCAGCGAACACAACACCCTCAGCCACGAAACCGGCGACGTATTTGAACTGTTTCTAAGCGCCGCGCCGAAACGCTATATAGAACTGCACGTGACCCCGGACAATATGCGCCTGCAATTGCAGTGGCCGGATCCAGATGCGGTCAACGAAGTGCGCGCCGGTAAACAGGATATCAGCCGCTATATCGCCGCTGACGGTTTGTTCGACAGCAGCGCCCGCACCGGCAACGGGCACTGGCAGGTGCTGGCGCGGATTCCGGCGGCGTCGTTATGCGCGGATGCGCCGCTGCAGGCGGACATGTCATTGCGCGCGGCGTTTTGCCGCTACGACAGTTTTCGTGATGGCCGCGCCACCGTCTGCTCATCGACGGCACCGCTGCAGGCCTTCGATTTTCACCGCCGGCAGGAATGGCCGCTGTTCACGCTCCGGTGAACAAACCACCAAAAAACACCGGCACCGGCAACCGCCGAAATACATTGCATAGCAGCGCCCTGACGCATACAATTTCCGGTTTTTCACGGGCAGCAGAAGCTGCCCTTTTGTGTTTTGGAGACGCCAAAAGTCATGACTCAACCCGCTTTAATGAATACCTACGGCCGCCTGCCGGTAGCGTTTCAGCGCGGCGACGGCGTGCGTCTGTACGACACCAACGGCAAAACCTATCTGGACTGCATCAGCGGACTCGGCGTTTGCTCACTGGGCCACGCACACCCCGCGGTAACCGACGCCATTTCCGCGCAGGCCGCCAACCTGTTGCACACCTCCAACCTGTACTCGATTCCGCTGCAGCAGGAACTGGCTGAAGCGGTGTGCCGGGTCAGCGGCATGGAGCGGGTATTTTTCGGCAACTCCGGTGCCGAGGCCAACGAAGCGGCGATTAAGCTGGCACGGCTTTACGGCCACAGCAAAGATATCAAAGCGCCGCAGATTATTGTGATGGAAAACGCCTTTCACGGCCGCACCATGGCGACACTGACCGCCTCGAGCAACCGCAAAATACAGGCCGGCTTTGAACCGCTGGTCAGCGGCTTCAGCCGCGCACCCTTCGGCGATATCAAAGCGCTGAGAAAATTCAGCCGCTTCAATTCAAAAATCGTCGCCGTCATGCTGGAACCGATTCAGGGCGAGGGCGGCGTGAATGTGCTGCCGGAGAACTATCTGAAAGAACTGCGCGAACTCTGCGATGAGCGCGACTGGCTGTTGATTCTGGACGAGGTACAAACCGGCAACGCCCGTACCGGCAGCTGGTATGCCTATCAGCAGCTCGAGTGTGTGCCGGATATCGTGACCACCGCCAAAGGCCTGGGTAACGGTGTGCCGATCGGCGCCTGCATGGCGCGGGGCAAAGCCGCGGATTTGTTTCAGCCGGGCAACCACGGCACCACCTTCGGCGGTAATCCGCTGGCCTGTGCCGCGGCGCTGGCGGTGATTAACACCATCGAGCAAGAAGACATCTGTACCAACGCGCTGAAACAGGGCGCCTATATCCGCAACCGGCTAAAGGGGCGGATCGGTTCGTTCAAGCATGTAAAGGAGATCCGCGGCCTGGGACTGATGATCGGTATTGAACTGACCCTGCCCTGCAAACAACTGGTGACGCAGGCGCTGGAACAGGGCGTGCTGATCAATGTCACCGCAGACAACGTGGTGCGCTTATTGCCGCCGCTGATTTTCAGCCGCGACAATGCCGATCAGTTGCTGGATGTACTGTGCCCGCTGATTGAGGCCCTGCCGGCCAGCGCCGCGGCCTGAGCTATCGCCATGAGCATTCGCCACTTCCTCACCCTGCTCGACCTGTCGCCGGATGAACTGCGGCAGTTAATCCGGCGCGCTACAGAAATGAAAAAGCAGCTGCGCAGCGGCGAGCCGGGCGTGCAGTTTCCGAACAAAGTACTGGCGATGATTTTTGAGAAAGCCAGCACCCGGACCCGCATTTCTTTTGAAGCCGGCATGGCGCAACTCGGTGGTCACGCCCTGTTTCTGTCGCCGAAAGATACCCAACTCGGTCGCGGTGAACCGATAGAAGACAGCGCGCGGGTGATTTCTTCGATGGCGGATCTGGTGATGATCCGCACCTTTGCCCACAGTAAAATAGAAACCTTCGCCGAGTACTCATCGGTGCCGGTGATTAACGCGCTGACCGATGATTATCACCCCTGCCAATTGCTGGCGGATATGCAGACCTATTTCGAGCATCGCGGTGATATACAGGGCAAGCGCGTCGCCTGGATCGGTGACGGCAACAATATGTGCCAGTCCTATATCAACGCCGCCCGCCAGTTCGATTTTGAACTCGCCATCGCCTGCCCCGGCGGCTTTGACCCGGCCAACAAACTGGCGGAAACCAACCGCGACCGCATTGAGATCGTGCGCGATCCGGCGCAGGCCGCCAAGGGCGCCGACCTGCTGGTGACCGATGTCTGGGCGTCGATGGGTCAGGAAGAAGAACAGGCCGCGCGGGCGAAAAAGTTTGCCGGCTACCAGATCAATGCCGAATTGCTGAGCCACGCGCACAGCGATGCCCTGGTGATGCACTGCCTGCCCGCCCACCGCGGCGAAGAGATCAGTGCGGAAGTGATGGACAGCCCCGACTCGGTGATCTGGGACGAGGCTGAAAACCGCCTGCACGCGCAAAAAGCGCTGATGGAATTACTGCTCAATCAGTAAGCAGGCAGCGCCGATGCATCGGTGGTTATCGCGTTTCGATCTAAGCAAATCTTGTTAAGCACAAATGCTTATTAACACGCAAAACACCCGGTCATCCACCGGCCTCCTGCGGCAAATCCAGCACTGACGCGGCCTGCGGCGGCGCGCCCCGCGATCGGGCACTTTTGTCCACAGCGTATCCACATCAATCGCACCAACTTATACCCTTGCGAAAAGCCTAAAAGCACACTATGTTGTGCCTCACAGCTCTACAATCCCAATATCTAGGGGTTGGTTGCTGAAAATATAACCATGATTTCGCCCAGGAGCATCCATGCAAACTCAAACCCCCAGCGCGTCCCCGGCCCCCCAATATGGAGCTGACTCCAGCACTAAGGCGGCCAGCATTGAAATTCAGGCCACCGCGCCCGGACAAATGCGCGTGATTAAGCGCAACGGCACCGTGGTGCCCTATACCGATGACAAAATCAGCGTCGCCATCACCAAGGCCTTTCTGGCCGTGGAAGGCGGCAACGCAGCAGCCTCTACCCGTATTCACGAAACCGTGGCCCGCCTCACCGACATGGTGTCCGATACCTTTAAGCGCCGCATGCCCTCCGGCGGCACCATCCATATTGAAGATATTCAGGATCAGGTCGAACTGGCGCTGATGCGCAGCGGCGAACACAAAGTCGCCCGCGACTACGTTCTGTACCGCGACCGCCGCGCCCAGGAGCGCGCCCAGCACTCTGCCAGCGCCACCCCGGCCAAAGCGCACCCGGACATTACCGTGCGCATTGCCGACGGCAGCGAAGTACCGCTGGATTTAGGCCGCATGGAAGTGATAGTCAGCGAAGCCTGCGAAGGCCTGACCGATGTCGACGGCAGCCTGGTGCTGGCCGAAGCGCTGAAGAGCCTCTACAACGGTATTCCCG
>JBFJYC010000170.1:0-6838 GCA_041622815.1 Spongiibacteraceae bacterium
ATCTCGCGCGCCAGCGGCAGGCCCAGTCCGTGTCCGGAGCGTATTTGAGTGGCTTCGTTATCAGCACGAAAATGCTTGTCGAATATATGCTGTAAATCATTCTCTGAAATACCGATGCCGGTATCGGTGACGCGGATAACAATGCGGTCTTCCAGATCTTCGGCGCTGAGCATCACTTTATCGCCTTTATCGCTGTACTTGATGGCATTGGAGATCAGATTGGTCAGCGCGATACGTATCATCTCTTTGTCGACATTGAGCGTGCTGAACCGTTTCGGCAGCTTTTTGCTGCACTTGACGCCGCTGCGGGCCGCAGCCCGGGTAATCGCTTCAAAAGTGTCGCCCAACAGATCGCCGATTTTCACCGGCGTGCGTTGCAGGTTCATCACGCCGAGTTCGAGCTGGGTCAGTCTTAGCAAGTTGTTGATCAGCGTCGCCAGCCGCTCAACTTCATCGGAGATGACATTGATCGCCTCGGTGCGGAATTCTTCCGAGTCGCCATGATCAAGCAATGACTCGCTGTAAAGCGATAGCGTGTTGAGCGGAGTTTTCAGCTCGTGGGCGATATGGGCAATAAAGTCGCTGCGGTTTTGTAAGGCGATATGTTGCTCAGTGATATCGGTGAACTGTATCAGTGTGCCGGTCAGTGTTGAGCGGTCGCGGACATGAAACAGCGGGTAGGCCGAGGCCTGCATGATTTTGTCCGGCATATATTCGGAAGTAAATACGATCTTCTTGGAATAATCAGGCTTGCGATCAGAAATTTTAAAGTTTTCAAGAAACGCGCGCACATCGGTGTTTTCACACCAGCTATCCGCCTGATGATCGAGCACTTCCTCGGCGCTGCTGCCAAACAGGGAGGAGCAACGGGGGTTGACATAATTCGGGATGCCAAACTCATCCAGAGTCATCACCGCGTTAGGAATAGACTGTAAAACCGACTCAACACGCTCGCGGTTGTAGGTGAGCAGGGTTTTCGAAACCTCGGCGTCGTGCGCCTCCTGCTCCAGCTCACGCATGCGCCCTGCCGACTGCTCAATGGCCGTATTCACGCGGGAAATAAAGGTCGCCAACTCACCACTGGCTTCGAGCTCAACTTTTCTGAGGTCGCCATCGGCAAGGGTTTGTTCGAGCGCCTGTCCGACGTCGCTGATTTTGTTGAGCTGGCGCCGCATCGGGTAATAGAACAGCGGGACCAGCAGGAAAACCGCCAGCGCCATGGTGGCGACAAAGGCGATTTGCTGGCCGCTGAGCCCCCAGCCGGGCTGCATTAATGCGACCCGCACAAAACCCTGATGCACGCCGCCATCCAGCAGCGGCGCATAGAACTCGGTCAGCGGCTGATCCTGTCCCGGTAACTGCACTGTTCGTTGGCCGAACCACTCATTGGGCGGAATGCTGACCAGCGCCGGCGGTATGCTCATGCCAAAGGCAGTGGCCTGTCGTTTCGGCGTCCCCGACTTGTCGTCGATCGAGGCGTAGGCAAAATATTCAGGGGAAACACTGAGGCGCAACACCTCCAGCACATTGGTGGAGCTGTCTTCGGGGATCAGGTGCTCGGGCGACATGCCGCTGAGGATTCTCGCGACGCTGTTGCCCTGTGTTTGCACCAGAGTGAGCTGCGTATCGCGCTGTTGGTCGAGCAACAGATAGGCGATAAACGCGATCACCGCCAGACAGCCGCTGACAATCAGCAAGCCGTAGTAATCGTTGCGGCCCTGAAGCTTGATTGCAGGCCCGGCCATATCAGAAAGCCAGTCCGGCGGGAACTTGCGCGCGTTGCAGCACATGCTCTGACATCAAGCCGCTGCGCGCAACGGTAAAGCTCGCCACGGTTCCTGGTGCGCCGGCGATCATCGCCGAAAACTCTGCGGTGCTCATATTCAGTGTATCGATGCCGTTAATCTTTATGATCTGGTCGCCCACCAACAGGCCGGCAGTATCGGCCGGGCCGTCCTCCCTGATTGTGCTGATTACCGGGCGAAAACGGCTGCCGTCCGCGCTGGCGACAATAAAACCGAAGCCGAGATTGCCGAAGCCCAGCGTCAGATTGCGCCAGCGATCTGACGACATCGGGAACTCACGCAGCAGTGCGCGCAGCAACAGCTGTGAACTTACCGCCGGGTCGCCCTGCAGGCTGCTGCCGATCGCCTGTCCGTTCCAGATGGCCGCCCCATTGCTCAGATCATAGGCCGTCAGCTGTACCAATACCCGGTACGCCGCGTCATTGGGCCGTAACGGCGGCCCTGCCGGTGGAGCGGTACCCCAGTCGGTGCGCTGGCAGCGGCCGATCGTTGCCGGGCTTAATACCGCGGGCGGGGCTGTGAAGGCGGTGTCGAATTGCGCCCCGGTGCTGCTGTCTGCGGCGCTGCCGCGATAGTCCATAAGCACCAGAATCGCGGGTTTTTCATTGCCGGCGAAGGCGTAGCCGCGGGCTTCAAATTGACTGCGCAGCGCGAACAGCGCCCCGTTGGTGTAGGCCGGCATGGCCCCGGCACGTTTGCTACATTCTACCGGTGCCACTGCGAAAGTTTGGAAACGGCTGACCGCCTCACCGGCGAAATCCGCGATTCTGACTCGTGGCTGCGTGGTGTGGGCCAGCGCGGCGAGTTCGCCGCTGGCAAAGGACTGCGCCTCGTTATTTCCATCCGGCATCAGGGCGCAACCGGTGAGCATCAGCACACCGGTGACTATGGCGCCGTGCTTACCAGCTGACATCGTCATCCGTCGACCAACTGCCGCTGCGTGAGGGTGCTACATCGCGGTATTCGGGACTTAATACCGGGCCGTCTGCTGCCGCTGCCGGCGGCGGTGTAGCCAGCGGTGCCGCGGCCGCAGCTGTTGTGCTTGCGCCCGAATAAAACCAGCTGTCCATATCGTTGTTAATCCGCTTTATTTCCTTGCTGAGGCGGCCTTCGGCATCGTCAACCTTGTCAGCGGCCTCGGCGAACCATTCGCTATCGTCTGTACTGACAATATAGGGGGTTATCAGAACCACAGTCTCGGTATTGCTGACTTGCTCCGAACGCGAGCCGAACAGGCGGCCGAACACCGGAATGTCGCTGAGGCCGTTAACCCGGTTGCCGGCTTCGGTGCTTTTACGATTGATCAGCCCGCCGATAAAAACAGTCTGGCCGTCGCGCACCAGTACCTGGGTGGTGACCTCGGTGGTGTTTTGCTGCGGAATCCCGTCGGGCAGATTGCCGTCGCTGACCTCCGGGTGAATATCGAGCATGATCCGGTCCTGCTGGTCGATAGAGGGCGTTACTTTCAGAATGATGCCCGACTCGAGAAACTCGATTGTTTCGGAAGTGATCAGGTTAATGGTGGTGGTGACTTTGTAGCCGAGGCGGTTGCCGATAATCACCGACGCTTCCTGATTCTCCAGCGCCAGCAGGCGCGGTGTCGACAAAGTTTTTACACGACTGTCATTGCGCAGCGCATTGAGTGCCACTGAAATATTGGCGTTTTGCATCGACAGAAACAGTCCAGCGGTGCCGGTGCCGTTAAAGCCTTTGATACCGAATGTGCCGGTGCCGTTGTCCGGTTCAAAAAATTTGGTCCAGTCGAAACCCAGGCTGTCGCTGTCGTCGAGTTGTATTTGCAGGATCTTTGCTTCAATCAGAATCTGCCGTGGCTGCCGGTCCAGCGACGCCAGTAGGGTTTTAATCTTCTGCTGAAACGGTGCCGTGTCTTCAACAATCAGCAGCTGTCGCTCGGGCAGCACCCGGCTGGTGCCGAAACTGGACAGGTAGTTGGAAACAATGCCGTTAACCGCATTCACGTCGCTGTATTGAATTTTGTAGCTGCGCAGTTGGGTGATGCCGTTGGCGTGTTTGCCGGCATCCTCGCCCTTGAGAATGAAGTAGCTGCGGTCGCGGTACTCGGCGACATAGCCGGCGGCGCTGGCGATCGATTTAATCGCGGTATTGAGCGACACATCGTAAAGGTTGAGCGAGACTTTACCGTCGACACCCGGGCCGAGCAGGATATTGACCCGCTCCTGCCGCGACAGCATGTCCATAACCTCGGCAATCTCGGTGTCGCGCAAGGTCAGGCTGATTTTTCCGTTGGCGGTGGCGGCGGGCGGCAACAGGGTGAGAAGGGCCATCAGCCCCGCAGCCACCGATCGCCGCAGACCGCGTGTCAGCTTATCTGGCATTGGTCGTATCCCCTTTTCGCTGGAGTTCAAGTGTGACGGGCCCGGACGGGCCGAGTAATTCGGCACCGTTCTCATCGGCGCTGAGCAGCTTGTAGCCGCGGAATGATTCGCCAATGCTGAGAATGGTGCCGTTTATATTGGCGGCGCTGCCGCGGCTGCCGGTAATGATACCGCGTAATTGCAGACTGGATGCGGACGCCGCGAGCCGGCTATTGCCGCCGCTATTGCCGAGCTGTGCGAAGGGGTTGTGGCGCGGCACCTCGGCCTGCACCGGCAGGCAAGCCGTTACAATCAGTAGGAGCAGGCAGCGGCGCAGTGACGTCATCATGGCGCGGCGCTCCGGTAGACACTGGCATCGATTTGCAGCTGCAATTGCGGATCGCTGCCGCTTTCCGCTGACGCTGATAGTGTCAGACCGCGCAACACGAGATAGGGCATCTCGGTCTGTATTGCGCGCAGCCATTGAAAGATGTCGGCGTAGCGCCCCTGAATGTCCAGATTGAACGCGACGCCGCTAAAGCCGGCATAGTCGGTGACTTCACCCGGGGCCACCCGCAGCAGTGACAGCTTATGCTGTTCGGCCATACGCTCGAAGCCGCTCATGACCTGCGGTGCCAGTTGCTCCGGAGGCTGTTGCGCCAACACGCCGTCGAGCTGCTGGCGCAGTGATTTTTTCTGTGCCGTCGCCTGTTGTAATAACAGCTGCATATCCTGACCGCGCGTGTTCAGAACCAACAGATCGCGCTGCTGCCCCAGCGCCCGCCAGGACTTAAACGCGGGCAATACGCCGTAAACCAGCATCGCGGTGACCAGCAGCAGCACAATGCCGCCGGCGAGCAGGCGGTCGCGTTCCTGAAACTTATAGCTCATCGCGACGCCCCCGCTTTGGTGCTGCCGCGAATCGCAAACGCCAGCGGTGCATCGGCGCCGGCGTCTTCGTTGCGTTCGGCGCGCTGCAATGTGATCGCATCGAAGGATGATTGCGCCAGCAGTCGCGTCACAAATTCAGACAGGCTCGTATGATTGACCGCAAGACCGCGCAGTCCGATGACGCCGTCGCTCGCGGCATTGGCAATCCGGGTGTCGTCGGGGCGTCGCAGGCGCAACTCGGTGAGCTGAATGGTTTGCGGTAGCAGCGCCCGGTCCAGACTCAATAACAATTCAGTGATATCACCGCCGGCGTTCAGCGTGGCCAGTTGTTGTTGCTGGCTTTTCAATGAGCGGGCGTCAGCTTCGAGGCGGGCAAACCGCGCTTTCTCGGTGTTGAGTTCGTTGTTGCGCTGTTCTAAACCCTGTAGCTCAGATTTGAGGCTGCCGATGCCGGCCTGCAGGCCGGCCCAGATAAGCGCCATTAGCAACAGCAGGGCAACACCGATCCGCACGACCAGCATGACGCTTTGGGTCAATGCCATTTGCTTGCGGTAAGCCGGCGGTATCAGATCGAAGTCGCTCATACCTGAAACGGCCTCAGTGCGAGACCGGTGGCCACAGTGGCCGAGGGGTAGGGCGGTTGCGAATGGTCGCCATAGACGGCCCGCGGATCGAGTATTTTGACCGGAATACCGGTCATCGAGCCGATCAGCGTTTCCACACCCGGCCAGCGCGCCATGCCGCCGAGTAGAAAGATCGCCGATACGGTACCGCCGCGGGTTTCCGATGCCACATAGATTTCACTGCGTTCGATTTCCGCGATCAGCCGGGTCAGGTTACGGCGCGCAATCTGCACAATAATCGACGCGATTTCGCCGCCGCCGTCGGTGGCCGGCAGACCCTCGCTGCCGCGCAGGCCATAGCGTGCAATCCACTGCCGCGCCTGTGCCGGCTCGACGTTCAGATCCTTGGCCAGTTCGGTGACGATATCGTCCTCAGCGAAGGCGGTGGGTTGGTCGGATAGCAGGCGCCGGCCGCTGATCACGGTCAGATAGCTGCCGTGCTCGCCGAAGTTAATCGCCAGCGAGTTGCTGGTATCGGTCTGGTGGGTGTGGATCAGTTGCACCACCACGCGCTTGATCGCCAGCGGATTCACCTCCAGCGCCAGCGGTGTCAGACCGGCGCTGCGGATATTGTCAAGAAAGCTGTTCACGGCGCGCTCTTCGGCGAGTGCCACCACCGCCAGCCGCTCATCGCTCAGGTCCTGCGAGCGCACATGAATAAAATCGATGACGTGGTCCTGCATATCGCTGCCCATGCGCTGGCGCATCATTTTCAGAATCATGCCGGCGTGATCTTCACTGGCACCGAGTTTGTAATTCACCGACATAATTCTGACCCGGTGCGGCGGCAGTGCCGGGACCACGCTGCGCCCCTGAAAGTCGCCCGCCGCCAGCGCCTTCTTCAGCAGTGCGCGGGTGGCGGCGGGGTCATCGAGGGTGTGTTCGCGGTTGCTGGGGTAGTCGATACTGACCCGCGACACACATTCAATGGTATCGTCGCGGCCGGCCCGCAATTGCACCATATGCAGCGTCTCGCGGGCGAATTCGATGCCGATCGGCCCCGCGGTGGGCACGGCGTCTCTGGCGGGTAATAGCTGTTTTAATTTTTCTAGCATCACCGGTCAGTTTAACCTTTTAATTTCATGGACTTAAAGCTATTTCTTAAATCTGTGACGCACTTGGAATATTATCGGCATTTGAATCAAAGACTTAACAGACCGCACCGCACAGGCAGCGGCCGCTG
>JBFJYC010000171.1:0-6835 GCA_041622815.1 Spongiibacteraceae bacterium
GCGCTTGTCCACCACCTCGGTGATATCGAGGCGGGCGAGTAACTCGTCAATAAAAGATTGTGGTATCAGGCCTTTCACAGATATCGACTGTCAATTCCGGTGGTTGGAAGAGTGCGGTCCGGAGCTATTTCGTAGTGACTAGCGCCATGGACGGACGCGGGACGGGCCATGGATGGCCCTCGGAACGGAGAAATAGCTCCGGACCGGTCTCGTGTCAGTGCGTAAGTAAAGCGCCGCGGTCGGGCTATTGCAATTTGTCTTTGATCAGCTTGCTGACCGCGGCCATATCGGCGCGGCCCTGCAGCTGTGGTTTGAGCACGCCCATCAGCTTGCCCATATCTTTCATCGATTCTGCACCGGTGCTTTGGACGGCGTCATCAATCATCGCGTCGATTTCGGTATCGGTGAGTGGAGCCGGGAGGAACTCCTGAATCACGGTCAGCTCAAAGGCTTCCTGGTCTGCCAGGTCGGCGCGATCAGCCGCTTCGTATTGTGCCTGAGAATCACGGCGTTGCTTTGACATCTTGTCGAGAATCGACAGAATCCGCGCATCATCCAGTTCGATGCGCTCATCGACCTCGATGCGCTTGCAGTCAGCGAGGATCAGGCGGATCGTTCCCAGTCGCGCCTTGTCCTTGGCTCGCATCGCATCCTTCATCGCGTCAGTGAGACGCTTTTTTAAGGGGGATTCGGACATGGCGCTGACCCGCGTGAGGGAGGGGGGTAAAGCGGGTTTAGTAGAGGCGTTGCTGCTTCTTCTGTTCCCGGGATACTTTCTTCGCGTGACGCTTAACCGCGGCTGCAGCCTGGCGCTTACGCACTGAAGTGGGCTTCTCGTAAAACTCGCGACGACGAACTTCGGCCAGCAGACCGGCTTTTTCGCAGGCGCGCTTGAATCTACGCAGTGCGATATCGAAGGGCTCGTTTTCTTTGATTCTGACGTGTGGCATTAAAAAATGTACCTATAACAACGACTTACGTTAATTTAAAGTTTCAGTCCCGGCGCCTGAAATGGCACTCGGGCTGATTAAAGGCGCGCAATTCTATACAGATCGTCCGCAAAGCGCAAAGAATGTTCAATCCGGCCGCGATCGGCTGTATGCCAGCCCCCGCCGCGCGTAGAATCCGCGGTTTTCCCGTTCCCGGAATAAACATCAATCGTGCGTGTACTCGGCATAGAAACTTCCTGCGATGAAACCGGTGTCGCCATCTACGATGGCGCGCGCGGCATTATCGGCGAGGGCTTGTACAGCCAGATTGAACTGCATGCGGAGTTCGGCGGCGTGGTGCCGGAGCTGGCGTCCCGCGATCACATCCGTAAATTGGCGCCGCTGCATCTGCAGGTGATGGCGGAGGCGGGCTGCAAGCCCGAAGATATCGACGGTGTGGCGTTTACCACCGGCCCGGGTCTCGCCGGTGCGCTGATGGTGGGCGCGATGTTCGGCCGCGCGTTAGCCTATGGCTGGGGCGTGCCGGCGCTCGGCGTCCACCATATGGAAGGACATTTGCTGGCGCCGCTGCTGGCTGAAGATACCCCTGAATTTCCCTTTATTGCGCTATTGGTGTCCGGCGGGCACACCCAGTTAATCCGGGTTGATGGTATCGGCGAATATCAGTTGTTGGGCGAGTCGCTCGATGATGCTGCCGGCGAAGCTTTTGATAAGGCGGCGAAAATGCTCGGCCTGCCCTACCCGGGCGGTCCGGCGCTGGCCAAATTGGCGGCAACCGGCGACCGCAGCCGGTTTAAGTTTCCGCGGCCGATGGTGAATCGTCAGGGTCTGGACTTCAGTTTCAGTGGTCTGAAAACCTTTACCCTTAATACTATCGCGGATAATCGCGGCGATGGTGAGCTCAGCGGAAAAGACCGGCGCGATATCGCCTGCGCTTTTGAGGAGGCCGCCGCCGATACACTGGCGATTAAATGTGCGCGCGCGCTGAAGCAGGAAAATATGAAGCGGCTGATTGTCGCCGGCGGTGTCAGCGCTAACCGCAGGCTGCGGCAAATGCTCGATAAGAAGCTCGGCGATATGGGCGCGCGGGCCTGGTATCCGCCGCCGCGCTACTGTACCGATAACGGCGCGATGATCGCCTATGCCGGTTACTGCCGCCTCAACGCGGGTCAGGCTGATGATCTGTCGGTGCTGGCGCGGCCGCGTTGGCCGTTAACAGAACTGGAGGCCTTGGCGTCATGAACGATCTGGTGTTTATCCGCGGTTTGAATCTGTTCACCGTACTCGGCGTCCATCCCCATGAACAGTTGCGTCCCAGACGTGTCATCCTCGATCTGGAAATGGCTGCAGATATCCGAACCGCGGCCACAGGTGACGATTTGGATCTGACGCCTGACTACGAAGCGGTTTCTGTCGCTCTGGAGCGACTATTGGCAGAGCATAAATTTTTGTTGGTTGAAACACTGGCCGAACGCTGTGCCGAATGTGTGATCAGCAACTTCGGCGTTAGCCGGCTCAAGCTGAGAGTGAGCAAACCCGCAGCCGTCGCCGGTTGTGATGCGGTCGGTGTCATCATCGAACGCGCGGCGGCGGACTACATCTAAAAACGGATACCCTGAATGTTAAGTGACGAATTTATTGATTTGCTGAAGTTACTGATCCGCAATCCCAGTGTGGTCGGCTCAGAGCACTCTTTTTTCCGGGTACTGCAGCGCGAGCTTGAGGAGCGCGGTGCAAAAGTAACCTGGTATGAAGGCTTGTTGGTCGCGCAGGGCAGCGATCCTTTCAGCGTGATGTACTCCGCCCATATCGACCGGCACGGTCTGGAGTGCACCGGACCCAACGAATTTCAGTATGCTGCATTTATTGCGGCTAACCGTACCGACCTGTTGAATAATTCGGTATCCGAGGAGCTGATGTCGAAAGTAACGGGGCGCTATCTCGGGCAGCGTGTCTACGCCTACGAGCCCTGGTCCGGTGTCTATCGCGGTAGCGGTGTGATCCGCAAAGCTTCGGTGTGTGAATTTCGTAACAACCTGATCTTCGAGGTTGACGGGCTTGAGGGTTTGGTTGCCGGCACGCCGGTGGCCTTCGAAGACAAGCTGCGGATTAACGGCGACCGGCTCGAAGGCCAGCTCGACAATGTGCTTTCCGCCGCCGCGTTGGTGCACCTGTTCAGTCTGGGCTTTAAAGGCACCGCATTTTTTACCGCACAGGAAGAGGCCGGCAAAAGCTGGCGCTTTCTGTTGGAGTGGTTCCGCCGTTTCGGCGGTTCTACCAACCGCCTGTTTGTGGTGGACACCAGTCCGTTCCCGACAGTCGAAGAGGCGAATCAACAGTTGCTGGTGCTGCGCAAAAAAGATGCGAACGCCACGTTTAATGTCAGCTGCACGCAGCAAATCGAGGCGCTGTGTAATAACGCCGGATACAGCTACTCATTCAAAGATGAATACGTCGAAGCCGGCAATCGGGTGCTCACGGAAGCGGGAAAGAAGCCCCGCTCGCTGGGCAGTACCGAAATGGGGCGCTCCATTGCGGCATCAGGCGGGCTGGTTGACGGCAGTACGATCCAGGTGCCTTGTACCGGCTATCACACGATGTCGGAATCGGTCGCCGGCGAATCGGTTGCAGCATTTATCGATGTGTTGACGACATTGGCGGATGCCTAGGCTGCGTGGCAACTAAGGGCCGGATCTTCGCATTAGCGACAGCACTTTCAGTAATGCCATTGTCGGCGCAGGCGCAGCAGGTGCCCGGCTGGCTGGTTGCCGGCGCGTTGTCACCGGTTGTGGCGTTAATATTCTGTATTGTGCTGGCCGTGGTCAGCGGCAGCCTGCGGCGGGCGGGTTGGCATCTGGGTTGGTTACTGGTTTGGATTATCTGGTTCGCACTGGCGGCCTATTTTGTCGAGAACGACCATTTCATCTGGACGCCAATGGCGCTGTTTGCGCTACATTTCTTGTTACTGCCGGTGCTGATTGTGTCGGTTTTTATAAAGCGCTAGCTCAGTTTACCGTTGCCACTACAAAGTCCAGTATCTCTCTGGCTGTTGATATTCTGTTCAGGTCTGTGAAAAGCAGACCATTTTTGCCGGAATGATGGCCGTGGCCGATAAGTTTGAATAGGTGGCGACCGTGGCTATTGGTGTCGATCAGGGCCTCATAGATAAGAGAGGGCTGTCCCGATGAGCCGTCGCCGCTGTACACCGGATCGTCGGGAAAGCGGGTGCGGGAATAGTAATCATTGAAGTCGTATGAGCGGTTTACTTCCAATAAAAGCCTGACCTTGCCCTCGAAGGGTTGGGGTAAAATTAATTGATGGTCTCCGCGTGGTGTCGGTGCGGTGAGGCCATCAAAAGCAGTAGAGCCAGCTTCCGGAATAAAAAGACCGTCCGCGGATTTTACACCCCGCCTGTGGCCCCAGTAAGGCAGGGCTTCTGGGCGCCGAATCAGGGTTGTTTGATTCAACGACGGTAGTCGAAATCCGGAGTTGGAAATTTTGTTCGTAAGATAGATTGTTTTAAGAAATTCTCCGCCGACGGATTCCAGCCAGATCGCGATCTGAGGTGTGGCGGTATATGTAAATCCTAAAAAAAGCGGCTTTGGGTCAGAGCGGTATTCAGTACCCGCCTTAATGAATACACGGATAGTTTTATTTCCGCCGCCGGCAAGATCCACCAATTCAAATTCGCCATCACGAACAGCGCCTGAAGATCGAAGGTTCTCACCGAAAGTGAGGACCTCGGTTACAGGCCATTTTTCTACGACGATCGCGTAGGTGAGTGGGATGATCGCAATGAGTGCAGCGCCAAAAGTGATTTTTCCGACACGCTTGCTCAGGTGGCGCGTGTAAACATTCCAATTATTGTATAAATGGAAGCTGAGGCTTAGCGTCAGAATGATTGCGGCCCATGTGTGGAGCGACGAAGTCAGATAATCGTAGGGCGTGCTGTAGAGCAAAACACCGGTGACCAACAATAAGCCGAATGCGATAGATAATATTAATGTGGCGAAGATACGGCTGAGCATATTCAGTTGGCCCTTTTTTATTATGTTATATAAATGTTGTACGCCCACCATCCACCGCGATGATTTGGCCGCTGATATAAGCCGCCTGCTGCGCCAAAAATACAACCAGCTCTGCAATATCTTGCGGGTCGCCGATGCGCGCCAATGGCACACGCGACAGAATGCTTTGCTGTTCTTCAGCGCTGTCGAGTAGCGAGTCGCCGCCCGGCCAGAGTATGGCGCCCGGCGCGATACCGTTAACGCGTATGTCGGGCCCGAGTTCCTGCGCCAGTGATTTCGTCATCATTTGCAGGCCGGCTTTGGCCATGCAGTAAATGCTGTGTTCCGGCAGCGGCCGTTCCGCATGAATATCTATCAGGTTGATAATGCTGCCGTTAGCAGCCTTTAAAAGCGGCGCCAGTGCTTGCGATAGAAAAAACGGTGTTTTCAGGTTGCTGTTAAACAGCTGATCCCAATCTTGTTCCGTGGCGCCGGCAATCGGTGTCGGATAGAAAGTGGACGCGTTATTGACCAGCAGATCCAGCCGGTCGCAAACGGTGTTGATGTCGGCTGCCAATGCCGCTGGTTGATCGGGCTTGTCAAAATCCGCCGCCAAGGTGATCGCGGATGCATCACGAATCGCGTTCAGCTCCGCGGCCAATTCCTGCGCCGCTGATGCGGAGTTGCGATAGTGAATGACTACGGAAAAACCGGCGCTGTGCAAGGCGCGTGTTATTGCAGCGCCGACGCGTTTCGCGCCGCCGGTAATCAGGCCCACCGGATTATCTGCAGAGAGCTTGCTCATAAAAGTGTCTCCAATGCGTCGCGCCGTGCTTGTCGCAGTGCATCACCCAGGGCCTTGCCCTCAATGCCCTTTGCTTGCAGTGAGGATGCATTGATGGCGCGCATTGTCACTGCGCCCTCTGCGAGTAGCTCAGTCATATCGGCAGGCGCGCCGAGATAAGTATGCGCTTCGATAAATTGCGCCAGCAGCCCGGGCCGGCGCAGATAGTCCAGTGCTTCGATCATGTTAAACAGGATGTTGCCGTCTACTTCGTCGTGATCAGGCAATATACCGTTGCGGTTCAGTGCATCGGCGAGGATGCGGCAATCCTTCGGTGGCTGCAGACGCTCATAAAGTGAGAGATGCGCGTCAGGGGTGAGCTCAAAACTGCAGAGTGCCATACGTACGGCTAGCGCTGCCTTAGCTGCGGCAGCGCGTGGCAGCGCTTCGGCAATCGCCGCAGCGCCCAGAACCGGCACGATTTCAGGGAATATCACCTGTAATGCGCCGCAGGCGTCGAGTACCTGCCAGAACCGCTGCGGTTGCGGCTCCATCAGCGCACGCGACAATTCCTGCCAGATGCGCTCCGCCGGCAGGCTTTCTAATTCGCCGCTCGCGGCTATCTTGCGCATCAGTGCATTCGTATCCGGGTGCACTTCGAAGCCGCGATCGGCAAAACGCGCGGCGAAGCGTGCGACCCGCAATACCCGCAGCGGATCTTCGACAAAGGCCGGGGAAATATGCCGCATTACCCCGTCGGCGAGATCCTGTTGGCCGTTGTAGGGGTCGATAATGCTGCCGTCATCGGCCTGTGCCATTGCATTGATTGTGAGGTCGCGGCGCAAAAGGTCATCTTCAAGGCTGACATCGGATTCGGTATCGCATTCAAACCCGGTATAGCCGCTGCCGGTTTTGCGCTCGCGACGGGCCAGGGCGTATTCCTCTTTGCTATCGGGGTGCAAAAATACCGGGAAGTCCTTTCCGACCTGCGTATAGCCGGCGTCGATCATGTCAGCAGTGGTGGCACCGACAACCACCCAGTCACGGTCGGTGACTTCCAGTCCGAGTAGCTGGTCGCGCACCGCACCGCCGAC
>JBFJYC010000172.1:0-6759 GCA_041622815.1 Spongiibacteraceae bacterium
CTGCGCAACACTGAAGATCAGGTCGCGTCCCGCATTAATATCAATATCACCGTCGGCGCTTAGGCTACTGCCGGCGATTGAAATATCACCTGTATTGAACTCTGTAGCTGCGCCAAGACCGCTGGTCAGCACTATATCCCCTCCGGCCTCCAGGCTGCTTGCGCGGCTAATATCCTCAATGATTTCGTGCCGACGCGAACTTCCTTCTTTATTGACCGCGTAAAGGTAGTAGCGGGAATCGTTTACCGCTGCGATATCGATATTCCCACCGGCATCAACTATCAGGTCGTCACCGGCAACGATCTCCACACCCCCCGCGCTAAAGTCTCCGCCGGTAAAACCGGCGAACTCCCCGCCGGCGGCAATGCCGACCAGGTCATTGGTGACGCCGGAATGACGCACAAACCATTTTCGATTGCTGCGCCAGAAATCGTAGAGTGATGCGACCGATTGCAGATTGATATCCTGATTCGCAGTCAATGAGATATCACCGCCGGCAATCAGATCTGAACCAAACGCCTGCAAAGACCCGCCGGCAATCAGGTCGATATCGCCCTGACTCAGTAATGTAGTTAACAGATAATCCGTGGTTACAACCGGCTCATAGTATGTGCCGGCAGACCAGTACCCATCGATTGAATCCAGGCGGGTGGCATCCAGCGCCACATCACCACCGGACAGCAACTGAATATCACCCGCGGCACTGAGATCACTGCCTTCAACAAGCAACGTCGCACCGGAAATATTCAGCGCGCCGCCGCTCTCAATACGGGTCGACTCCGCGAGTTCGTATATGCTGTTGGTGTAGCCATACAGAGAACGCGTTTGCATCAATCGCGCCGCGGCCACATCCACTGCTCCGGCCGCATGAATTTGTGCGGATTGCGCCGCGTTGAGCAGCGCGCCGTTCACAGTGACATCACCCAGAGCTTGTAAACTCAGGGCCCCGCCGCTTGATACCCGACTCGCTACCAGCTGTTCGAGCGTCCACTCGAAAATTGACGGGTACAAGCCAAAATTTACCTGCCAGTAAGATTGCGTCTGAATATCGCCGAGAATATCGACGTTGCCCGCGGCTGAGAACTGAACATCCCCCGCCGCATCAACAATCGATGCTAACAATTTCAGATCGGCGCCCGCATTAATTGAAACATCGCCCCTCGAAATCAGTTGCGCCTCCAAACCGGCGCCGGTTGAAGTGGAGGTAGACAGCGCTGCAAAACCGGAATCGATATCGAATTCGGCAGCGACCCCTGCTGTAGCTATAAAACTACCACCGGCGCGCAGTCGAAGGTTTTCAGTCGCATTGGCCAGTCCCGATTCAAATGTGATATCCGTGCCGGCATCGACCACAATATCTTTGGCGTGCAGTTCCCCGCTCTGCAGATTTCGAAAAGCACCTTCCGAAGTTAGTGACAGTAAAGTAGTCCCTCGCAGCGTACCGTCGTTCAGAAACTCACCGGCTTGCAGGTAAACCGCGTCGCCGCTGATGCGTACCGCAGATTCATCGGCAGGCACATCGGCCAGGCTTATATCCGGCGTACCAGCCAGACCCGATACAATCGCTTCGCTAGCCGTTACAAGGTGCACGTTTTCGACTGCACCGCTGAAGCTTCCATAAATAGTCTCACCGGCCTGAATCAGCCCGCCGCTGCTGCCGTGACCCGCACCTGCGACATCTACAACCGAGACTGTGGCCAACGCTCTGAGCTTGTCCAGCGCGCTTGCCGATGCGCCGGTTTCAACTACCTCAACCTGCCAGCCCAGACTGCGGTAGTAGTCTGCGTAGCGGAAATAATCACCCCCGTTGGTAAAGGTGTAGGTATATCCGGCGCCGTTATCCAGATGCATCGTACCTACAGCCTCACGGTTATACGCCAGCACTTCGGCGTCAATTTCAGAAAGTGCCGTTCCACTCTGACCGGCCCGGTTCCAGCGCGTGGTTCTGGTTACACTCACCAGGTCGCTAGCGACATTACGCAGTGATTCGCCAGTCAGCAGTAAGTTCGCTCCGGCGGTGATGTCAGAGTGCAGATTTTCGATGACGCCACCTGACAGGTACATATTTCCACCTGAGGTGAGTGCTGCCGGCGCGCTCAATGCCCTAACCTCATCGCCAATGCTCTCGGTTAGTTCGTAGAAGCCGACACATCCGGACGAACATAGCGGGTCACTGACGCTGATTCCGGAAAGACCGGTGGCCGGCAACCGTGGGCCGATATCGAACTCTGCGCGCTGATTGATAATCTCTGCGGCACTGATCAACAGGCGGTCCGTGGCCTCTATACGCGCCGATGAGTTCAATACCTGCGCGGCACCACTGCCATCTTCGCCACCGGCAAGAACAACATCCCTGCCTCCGGAGATGCCGGCGCCGGTCAGGTTGCTCAGCGTGCCCGCCGTGTAGACCAGCATGTCTTCACCGGCATGCAAAAAGCCGTAATTAATCAGCCCCTCTGTCGGCCGGATAGTAATATTCCGGGCCGCCGCTACCGTGCCATGGTTCACCGCCCGCATTGAGCTTACGGAAAGATTACCGCCCGCTTCGATTGTGCCCAGGTTTAGAAACGTTGCGAAGCTCAGGCTGCTATCGCCACCCGAGCGCAGCACAGCCGCATCGTCATTGATAAACGAGTCACCACTGCCGGTGATATTACCGATGAAGTCAATTGTGCCGGCGTTGTGAAAAACGGCGTCTGCGGGCATTTCGACGAGCAGACTGCCGCTACCGGTCAGCGAAGCGCCGGCATCCAGTACAAAGTCGCCGTCGACATCGAGGCGGAGCACCTCTCCGCCAAACAACTCACCGGCAGACTCACCGGTGGCCGGCACAACCAGATCCAGCACGCCGTCTGCGGAAATTTCGCCGCCCAGATTCTCGAGATACTGCACATCAACGGAAGTGACATCCGCTGCCACGATACGTCCCAGAACATTATTCAGCGCTTGCGCAGTGATATTGACGTCAGCGTCGCCGGCGATAACACCGCGGACGTTATCAATGCTGTCCATGCCGATCGATAAGCCGTCGCCGGCAACAACCCCACTGTAGTTATCGAAACCACCTGAACTACTGTAATAGCTGGTGCCACTGCCAATACTGCGAAAACTGCCATAGCGGTTCGTCAGTCCGGCGTCGCCGGCGATTACATCAACTATACCGCCGGCCAGCACCTCGCCATCGTCATTGTTGATACCCTGCGCTGCCCATAGATAGACATCACCCGCCGCCACAATGCTGGCGCTGCTGAGATCAGCAAAATCTGCGGCAATATCAATGCTACCGTTACTAAGCACCCGGCTAAATCCGGCGCTAATATCACCGCTCAGCCCCAACCAGCCGTCACCGCCGTGTAGGATTTCACCACCGGCGCTATCGATAATCTGCGCAAAAATATCCAGATTCCGCGCATCGCTCTGGATGACGCCACGCTGGTTGCTCAGTAGTTCTTCGACATCCAGAACCGTGCCGGTAGTACCGCGGTCACTGATCACGCCTTCAGCGTTCTGCAAGCTTGCCGAAAAAACCCGCAAAGCAGCATGCGACTGAATAAGCCCGCGACGATTATCCAGGCCGTCAGTCAGCGCGAAGTGCAATAGCCCCGCTGCGGATATCGCGCCACCTGCATTGGTGACTAAAGAGCCGTTCAGAAACAGGTCTCCGTTACCGACAATTTCACCGCCGTTAACCAGGCTGTCCACCGCTAGCAGTAACGCGCCGTTACCCTGCTGTGCGATCTCACCGCCGGTGTTTCGCAACGTTGACGCGCTCACCAGACCGGATTGAGCATTGCTGAGAATGGCCCCGGCGCCGTTATTGATGGTCTCACCGACGACTAAATACATCGCGTCTGCGACATCACCGGTGACTGATATCAGTCCGCGCTGATTATTCAGGTCGGCACCGACTTCCAGCGCGATCGCTGCGGACTCTAAAACACCGTCATTATTGCTTAGCGTGTTTATGTCTCCGCCGATCGCGGTGGCGACAATTTCGCCCGATCCGTTGGTCGCGGTAGCGCCGACTGCCAACGCGACAGTACCGGTACTGCCGATGCGCCCGTGATCATTATTCAAATCTGCCGCCGCCGATAATGTCAGCGTACCTGCGCCTGAATGCAAAATGGTGCCGGCTTCATTACTGATCGTATTCGCGGCGAGTAAGCCGTCGTTACCATCAAGCACTACCACTCCGGCGCTGTTATCGAAGACATTGTTAGCGTCAATGGTGCCGTTACCCGCGGCAACAATCCGGCCAGCGCGATTGCTGATATCACCTCCGGACAGGGTCAAAGCCTGCGCCGCTTCGATACTGCCGCCGTCATTACGTAACTCCGCGGCGGCAATCACGACAGCAGTATCAGCGGTTATCACGCCGCTGCTGTTATCGACACTTCCGTTTTCTGATTCGATCACCAGCGCGCCGGCCTGTATATCGCCCTGGTTGGCGACATCCTGATCGCTGCCGATCCAGAGCAATCCGGCATCGGCATTGCCGGCATCTTGCCCGGCACCTGCGACTACCGTGCCGCTGCTGATTAGCGACCGGGCGTCGATATGCACATCGTGCTGCGCGGCGAGTATTGCGCCATCGGCGACCGTTATTTGTGATGCTGCGACCGCACTGACGGAGCCACCGGCAAAAGCGGTGCCTGATATATCGATCGCGTCGCTCGCAGATTCGAGGACAAGATCATCCGCTGCCGTAGCAGGCCCGAGGTGAAGTTTACCGTCGGCGCTAATGCGGATATCACCGCGTGTTGCCGCCAGATCAAGCTGCGACAGATTGACGCCGACGCCCGCTTCCGTCGCGACCAGCGTAATCTGCCCCGCGTACATACCGCCCAGCGCAGTTGAGTCAATACCGCCGAAGTAGTAAGGCGCCGGATTGGTATGCAGCGTTACCGCACCCGTTTGCATATCAACATCGTTCGCACCCGCAACAACACTGATCGAACGCGCGTTGATATCTCCGTTAACGCGCACATAACGGCTGATTACATTCAGACCGGCCTCATCGCCTGCGTCCAGACCGTTGTTATCCACCAGCACCCAGCCGGCGGGCACGCGCAATCGGGTCAGCTCGCCGCCAACCACCTCAGGCGCACCGGAAGCGATCGTTACATCCGGCGTATTAATAAACCCGCAGCCGTTACACCAGACGCCGTTCGGATTGGCGAGAATATACTCCGCGCCTTCGCCGGCAATTTCGGTGACGCCACGCAATGTGCTGTAGCCGGTGCCCGTGACCTCATTGAGAATCACGCGGGCTTCATTACCGGCATTCAGGCGGGCGTTGGCCGATACATGGCCTGCTATACCGGTCTCGGAGTCAACCGCGCTGTTATTAAGGACCACACCCTCAGTACCGACATTAAATCCGGTGAACTTATTATGTGACAGGCCGGCCGACGACGGCGGGGCGATGTCGACAACAGGCACCGCGCCGCCGCGCAACTGTGCATTAGCGGTACCGGCCGAAGGATCGAGAATAATCCCCTGCGCAGCAACAAAGATGGATTGAGAGGTGAAAGCAATCAGCGTCGCCAGCGCGACACCGCGGGTTTTGAGAGAAGCCATTGCTACGTCCTTGTAGAATGATTCGTCCTTGTAGGGCGCGAAGATTAGACCGCTTCTGGTCCCGCGCTCAATTCGTTGCTTTGCCTATTGCTGCACGATTTTCGCCGGCCTTTACGCAAGTCTACAAGGGATTTTCCGGAGGCATATCCCGCGCATACGCCTCCCATGTACCGACCAGCACTTTCCGTGGAATCTCTTCGACGCCGCGAATTCGGTCATTGAGAAAGTTAAACAGCTCCACCGTTTCACCGGCCTAGGGGTTGTCCCGGGTTTCCAGTATGTCGCCGGTTTTCGGGTCGTTGAAATCTAGGGGTTTAATCTGACTCACTGAAAAACATCCTGATAGTCCGCTTCTGATAATACGCCGGATAGTTTTATGAAGTACATTCAGTCACCCGACTTGCACTATACAAATAAGAGTTCTGATGAGTACGGCGAGCGAAGGCATACGTGTTACCGATCTGGCGAACCCGGAGTTTCCGGATTTTATTGTTGACGCGATAAAAAGTCTCGCCGGCACCCGCGTCGACTATAGCGTTGACAAGATTCTGGATGAGGCACGCGCGCAATCGGGGCTGGACAGCTTCGGTGAAGAAGACTTTATCGAACGCCTGCAAGTCATCGCCGGCGCTATGGCTGCCGATAAAGATATCAGCCCGCTCGGCCACCAAACCAATTACAGCTATCTGGTACGCCATGCCGTGCAACGCGCGCGCCTTGAGAAGCTTTATCAAGATCACCCGGAAATCAACGACGAAGAAATCGTCCGGCCGATTATTATTGCCGGCCTGCCGCGCAGCGGCACCACCCATATGCTGAACCTGATCGGCACCGATCCGCGCCTGCGTTCACTGCCCTACTGGGAATCCTTAGAGCCATTTCCGGCGCCGGATGAAATTGTTGTCGAAGGCGAAGAAGACCCGCGCATCCAGCGCTGCCGCGATCAGCTGGCGATGCAGGATCAGATTCTGCCGCTGTTCAAGAATATGCACGAGATGTATCCCGAGCATATTCACGAGGAGGTGGAGCTGCAGTACCTGGATTTCTCGTCGATGCTCTACGAGAACTTCGGCCTGCTGCATGACTTCCGCGACTACTACACCAGCCACGACCAGACAACGCATTACGCCTATCTGAAAAAAGCAATGAAGGCGCTGCAATGGCTGCGCGGCCCGCGCC
>JBFJYC010000173.1:0-6637 GCA_041622815.1 Spongiibacteraceae bacterium
TAGAGTCAAATTATCGAGAGCGCGGATGTTATAGATGGAGGAGCTGCCAACTGGCCGTATTTGATTATTTAAATCAAAAGACGGGCAGTAATTGTCTATAGCTTTCAGCAAAATCGTTTGAATGAGTTCTTCTTCAGAAAGGGTTGTCTCCACTTCCTTTATGTCTGCGTAGTTGATCTTGGGCTCTGTTTTTGGCTCGCCATCTTCGCCCCATGACGGATGATCCCAAATAAAATTGCCGTTCTCATCTGGGAAATAATAATCTGGGAAATCATCGCAGTCCGCCATACGTCATAGCCTAGCCAAGCTTGTTCTATTTTTAGGTGGATACATTATGAGTCATTCACCCGCACCCAACGCCATTTTTTAACTAAGCGATCCGATTTGTTGCCGCTATTGAATTAATGCTCGGCGTTGTCCTAATTTTGAGCGATTTGTACCAATTTTTGTACCAAAAGTGCTGTAGAATATCCCATTCAAATGCGTCAAGTTATTGATAGTAAGAGGGGTTTTTGTGATTAAGGAGGGGGGATAGTTCGAATCCCTCCCTCTCCGCCATATTAAAGGTCCCCGAAGCAGACTGGGATTTTTTTGGCCGCGGTCCCCGTTTGGCCTTATAGTTAACCTCATGGTCATCGGAGGTAACGCTCTAAAAATAAAGATAATTATGATTCGTTGCACCAACCATCCCGGGGAATTCATGGCCTTTGCCGCAAAATTGCAGAGTTGCTGACGCGTGTCTGAATCCGTAGAGAAAATCGGCAAATACGCGATCCTCGCCGAACTCGGCCGCGGCGCAATGGGGGTTGTGTACAAGGGGTTGGACCCCGACATCAATCGTCACGTCGCCATAAAAACGATGCTGCTGTTCTCCGACGACGATCAGGCGAGCGAAGTCGCGAAAAGATTTAAGCAGGAGGCGCGTGCCGCGGGCCGTCTGAATCACCGCAATATCATCAGTGTCTACGATTTCGGCGAGACAGAGTCCGTCGAATTCATTGTTATGGAGTTTATCGAAGGCGAAACGCTGGAAGACCGGGTTGCGCGGCTGGAAATACCGGATCTGGCGTCGACCTGCCGGACCATGGTGACTATTTTACGGGCGCTGGATTACGCCCATAAAAGCGGCGTCGTTCACCGTGATATCAAGCCTGCGAATATTATGCTGACGCCTGACGGCGAGATAAAAATCGCTGATTTTGGTATCGCAAGAATAGAATCCTCAGAGCTCACCCGCGTCGGCACGATTATGGGTACGCCGGCCTATATGTCGCCGGAACAATTGCTCGGTCAGCCGATAGACCTGCGCTCAGATATCTTTGCCGCGGGTGTGTTGTTTTACGAACTGCTTACCGGTGAGCGTGCCTTTCAGGGCACCAATATCAATACCACTTCCTACAAGGTGATTCACACCGAGTTGCCGCCGGTATCGAAGATTTGCCCGTCGCTCCCTGCGGGGCTGGATACTATTTTAGAGCGCGCGCTGCGCAAGAGTCCGCAGGAGCGCTATACGTCGGCGGAAGAATTTGCCGTGGCGATTGAAGCGTTGATGGGCAATTCCTCCCAGCTTACCAGTGGGGCAACGCTGGTCGGCGCAAACGATCAAACGCGGGTCGCGGGTGCGGCACCGGCAGGTGGTTTGGAACCGACGGTTCATGTTGAGTCGCAGGTTAAAACCGGCGGCAAGCGTTTTGGTTGGCTGGCTGCAGCGTTTGTTCTGCTGGTGGCAGTTGGGATTGCCGCGGTGCAGTTTGGGTGGCTACTGCAACCTAAGTCGGCGGCGGTGCCGGCAGAGATTTTACAGGACTGCGACGTCTGTCCGGAAATGGTGGTATTACCGGTCGGTAGTTTTGAGCAGGGTTCGCCCGTCAGCGAGGCGGGAAGGCAGCCTTCTGAATCGCCGCGCCATACGGTGATGATCAGCCAACCGATTGCTGTGGGTAAGTATGAGGTGACGCGCGGCGAATTCGCAGCTTTC
The DNA here is from genome assembly GCA_041622815.1 of Spongiibacteraceae bacterium. GTDB lineage: Bacteria > Pseudomonadota > Gammaproteobacteria > Pseudomonadales > Spongiibacteraceae > JBFJYC01. The sequence goes on from JBFJYC010000173.1 coordinate 1,979, forward strand.
GCGAGCGCCACCGGCCATATCAGTGATAGCTGCTCTGTTTACGATGGCGATTGGAAAGCACTCGAGAATCGAAATTGGCAGGCGCCGGGTTTTGCTCAGGATGACCGGCATCCGGTAACCTGTGTGTCATGGAGTGATGCGATTGCCTATACCGAATGGCTCGCCGCGCTCTCCGGCAAGCCCTTCAGGCTCATGAGCTCGGCGGAGTGGGAGTATGCGGCACGGGCGGGTAGTACCGCCGCGAATGACTGGCTGGACGACGACGGTAAAGCCTGCGGTTTTGCCAATGTCGCGGATAAGAGCGCCGGGCGTCATTATAAAGGTTGGCAAACCCATGGTTGTGCCGATGGTGCAGTGCATACTTTATCGGTCAGCCAGCGGCCGGCGAATGCATTCGGGTTGCACAATATGCTTGGGAATGTGTTTGAGTGGGTTCAGGACTGCTGGAATGACAGTTACAGTGGTGCACCGGAGGGCGGTACGCCCTGGCTGCAAGGTGATTGCTCGCAAAGAGTTCTTCGCGGCGGCTCGTGGTTCAGTCAGCCGCAGTTTGTGCGCTTCGCCTATCGCAATCATTTCGCAAAAGATTTCAGAGCCAGCACCTTTGGCTTCCGGGTTGCCTTGTCACTTGACCCAGCATCGCAGCAGGTCGGTGTGACCGATTAGCAACTTTTAACAACAGCGGCAGCAGCCGCCACGGAAACGACAATGAAACACACCCATTTTGCGCCGCTACTGATCACTGTTGCAGGGCTGATGTCGGGCTGCGCCAGTCAACAGGTGCCGACCATCGCGCATACGCATATTGGTCACGCGCTGGAAGGTTGGCACGATACGCCGGGGCAGGAAGGCTTGTTTGTTACCGCAGAGAACGAAGCCAAGGCGGCCCTGGATGCAGCGAAGGATGCACGGACGCCGGGGCGTTCTCTCAGTCAGATTAAAGCTGATTTATCGGTCGTTAAAGCGGCGACCGCGCCTGCGGATACAGCGGCGAATACGCCTGCAAAATATGGCATAAAAAACTCACTGACGATGGCAGCGAGTCATATAGGCTACGCTTCGGAATCAGGTGACGTCACCGACAATGTTAAAAAATCAGCGGATGAATTCAGCGGTAAAGTTATTGCTGTGCTGCAGCGCTGCGACCTGATTACAACCTTGGTTGATGATGTGATGGGCTCCGACTCGCAGGAAGTGGCGGAGCTTATGGCGGCGGAAATTTTTAAACTGGCCGAGGCCAATGTGCAGGGTGTGGATATCGACGGCAATGGCATAATCGGTAACTTAAACCAAGAATACGGATTGAAGCAATTGCGCAAAGACCTGGAAGTGATGATCGCTGAAGAGTCGCCGGTGTATCAGCCGCCGGAGCGCTGGTTTCTGTTCAACCTAATCAGGCTGCCCAGTGGCGAATGGATGTTCCGGAGAATGCGTAAGGGTACCGGTGGTGGGTCTTATGGCGGTGGTTAGAATATTCGTCGCCGGAATCATCGCCTCGCTGTTAATGTCTGCGTCGGCGCAGGCGTCCGCGTGTAACGGCAAGCCAGACTCTGCTGCGCTGGCAGCCTGCATCAATCGCCTGAACGCAAACCCTCAAGACCGCGATGCACGAACGTTGGCGGTAACTACGCTGATGGGAATGGAGCGTTATCAGGAAGCGATAACGCTGCTGGAAGAGGGGCTGGCTTTGGCGCCGGACGACGATATGGAGGAGCGTTTGGTCGTCGCGAAGAATTTACGTGAAGAACAGCTTTATATGGAGAAATATCAGGCGCGTATCAGCAGCGCTACGGCACAGGCAGGCGGAACCTCCGTTCAGTTGAATAAAATCAGATGCATGACCTTGCAGGGTGATCGTGCATTGCAGGCCTGTGACGATTGGCTGAAAATCGGCGGGCCGGAAGAAGCGACGATACAAAAACGTAAGGGCGATCTCTTGCTCGCAGCGGGAAATCGCTCAGCGGCGGCGGCGGCATTTCGCAAGGCTGTGGCGCTGGACCCCGCACTATCAAGAAATGCCGAGATAGCGGGACTGTTGCAACCTCCTGTTGCGCCGGCGCGCACCGTATCGACTCCGCAGCGCTCTGCCCAACAAAAACCGTCACAACAGAGCTCAATCAGAGCCCCGGCACCTGCCAGAACCGTGGCCGCCGCTCTGCCGAAACCCGCTCCGGTGCAGCGAGAAGTACCGAAACAGGCGCAAGTCGCCGCTGCCAAAACCTATAGCAACGCTGCGATATCCTCCGGTGTTACTTTTTAATTCAGGGTCCCTGTGGCCCGTTTCTATTACCTATATCACCTGCCGTCGCGCCGCGTGCTTATCGCTAGCATTGGCGTTTGCGGCGCCAGCGGCAATGGCAGCAGAACAAGTCTGGTTTGATTTTGAAGCGGGTGTTAACACCAATATCAGCAACGCAGAAAGAAGTCGCGACGTGGTCAGGGATCGCTTCATTGTTGCGACGGCGAATCTGGGCTTTAGCCACATGCTCGATGAGCGGAGTTCTCTGAATTTCAGGGTTTTTGGTCAGGGGCAAAAATTTTCGGATGTGGAGAAGCTGCGCCGGATCAGTGCCGGCGCCACCGCAACTTACAACTATAGTTCTGGAAGTGATCCCATGGCCTGGGGGCTGGAGGCGGGGATCGGGTATGAACTTGCGGACCAACCGCTGCGGCAGCGTGACAGTTCATTTAGAACGGCGCGCCTCGCTTTTTCCAAGCCGCTGACCCTGCGAATTACCTCGGTGATCGGTGTGGAATACACCAATCGTGACTCTGAAGGCAATGTCTGGGATATACGGCAGCTGCGCGGCTTTTTAAGCGGCAGCTATGAATTTCATCCGACCTGGTCGGCATCGGCAGCCTACAGTTATATAGACGGGGATGTGGTTTCAACCGCACAGGTGCTCTCTGCGAGTGGTGTGCAATCTGCGGATATTTTCGGTTTGCTGGCTGCGGCTGATGAGATAGAGCGCGATGAAGCGTTTAGTGATGCGCTTCCCGGTATCTGGTTTGCCTACCGTTTGCCAGCGTATACCAACACTTTCCAGTATGCGATTGGCAAAGATCTGGACGACAAAGTCAGCGTCGACCTTTCCGTAATGGACGTCGATGTCAGTGCCCGTGGCGACAATAACTATGATTCGATGATCTACCGCCTCGGTGTTCAAAGACGATTTTGAAGCTGAAAAATAGGCTAGTGTCGCTTTGCCTGATGTCTCTCATCACTGCCTGTGGTGGTGGGGGCGGCAGTGGTTCGGCAGCGTCGGCGGTGGTCGATGGCAGTACCGAGCCGGATGATTTTCTTCGCTTTGTAAATTTAAGCCTCGATATTAATTCAACGGAATACGCGCAAAAATACTACGATACCGTAGATCCAGACAGTAAGCGCACGACACTGGCGGCCTGGAAAGCGGCCAATGGCTTTGAGCAGGCGGCGGAGATCATCCAGGCTACGTTTCGCGATACCAAAGATCTGGGCTACGGCCGGGATATGTATGCGTGGTTGAACCCCAATGGCTGCGGCTTCGCAATCTATGTCGACAACTACGTTGTGCAGTTGGAGCCCGGCGATGCGACGACTTACGGCGTGCTCAATCTGGATGCGGCAATCGCTCAGGACCGGCGCTATCTTGTGGGTAGTAATGCGATTGAGTATTCACCTCTAGATAACAACGTAACGACATGTACGCCGGCTTTTGACCCGACGGATCCGAATGCGCCGGCCGATCCCAGCCCCTATAAAATCGCTAAGTTTTATACCTTTTCTCCGGCGAATTCTGCGTCCGCGCAAACACGACGCCTACAAGCCGATCTGGATGGGCGGGGCTTAAAAGCCGTACCTGTAGCGTGTGTTATTTGTCATGGCGCCTCGATGTATCCGCTTCAACGCGACGGGACTTTCGACCCGGTTTCGCTGAAATCATCGCACCTGAACATTCTTGAGCAAAACACATTCGAGTTTCACCGCTCGCCGGGTTTTCGGGAGGCCGACCAGCAGGGCAATATCAAAGCGATTAACCGCTTGATTTACCGTTCCTATATCGAAACAGGCGCGCGGGCTGATGAAGTGCCTCCAGTCGCACCCGCCGACGGCGATCTCGACCGCGGTAATTGGAATAGCGATTTTTCAGAAGAAATTCTCAGCGGTGCGTATTCGAATATTTCGGACGATAGCGCGGTTGACCCGTACAGCGCAGATTTTGTTCCAGCCGGCTGGCGGGAGAGTGTCACCCCTGCACGCTCAAAAGATGTGGAAGATTTATACAGGCGCGTGATCGGACCGTACTGTGTGAATTGTCATGCAACGCGTGGGAATAAGTCTTCGGCAAATACCGGCGCCAACGCGGTCAATTTTAGTACGTATGAAGACTTTAAAAAGTATAATGACCTCATCGTCGATTACGTTTTTAGGCGCGGCAGTATGCCGCGTTCACTGTTGAGCTACAGCCTGTTCTGGGCGAAGGACGGATCGGGCACTGCGCCGCTGCCGAAATTATTGGCAGGCTATCTGGATCCGTTGGCAGATGGCTTTTCTATGCTCGATGCAGATGGCAACGCTGTGAAGCCGGGCAGGGCGTTGGCGATTGCCGGCGGCAACCGCATCGCACCGTCGCCGCTGAGGTTGAATGCCCAAGCGAGTTTGTTCAGCAGTCGCTATAA
>JBFJYC010000174.1:0-6580 GCA_041622815.1 Spongiibacteraceae bacterium
GCATCAAATGCCTGCATTCTCGGTCCCGCCACAGCAGCGGCAATGGCAGCCGGCAGAGGGTGGCGGCCGCTGATCACGCCGGGCATGCTGGTCGGTGTGCTGGGCTATGCGATCGCCACATTTATCGGCATCGCCATCACCCGGATACTACTTTAGTACAAACATTTTATTTTGCGCGCACCTGATTGAAGGTCGTCATCATCTCGGCGATCCCCGCCTGTACCATTTGCAGAATTTCCGGGATATCAGAATCGCGCAGGCCGATAACTTCCATCGCGCCGGGTAACATCGGTGGCACATACAGGGGCGGCTCAGATTCATCATCGGCGCTAATCGCCATCAAGTCGGCAACATGTACGATAACCGGTAACATTTCACCATCGAGATCGGGCTCATGGTGATGTGCAACGCAGTCGCGAACCAATTGCGGCAGACTCCAGTTCATCGCCAGATGCTCTCCGACCATCATATGATCAAAGGCCAGCACCGACCGTTCTGCCATATAGTGGGTCATTTCATTGACACCAAAGGCTTGCGCCGTGGAAATGAGTTCCGGCACCATTTCTTTACGCCGGCTATAAATAATCAGCTCACCGATATCGTGCAATAAGCCGGCGGTAAACGCCTGCTCCTTGCCCGGCGCATTCACCAGCCAGGCAATCAGCCGGCTGATCGCACCACAAAATACGCTGTGCCGCCAGAATGCCGAAACTGAAACCTGATCGGCGGGCAAGCCGCCGAAAGCACGTGAGACGCTGATACCCATCGCCAGCTCCTGCACCTGTACACCGCCGAGACGGGTAATCGCACGATTGATATCTTCTACCGGTCTGCCGCGATTGATCAGTGCGCTATTAGCAACTCTGAGCAGGGCCGCCGTTAACGCGGGATCGCGCTCTATAACCCGCGCCACCTGTTTAGGTGTGCTTCTGTCATCGCTGAGCATTTCACGGACTTTAAAGCCGATGTCCGGAATCGAAATAAGCGCATTAACCTCATCCGCCAGCTCTTTTGCCGCGGATACAGTCATTCAGTGCGCCCGGTGCTGCGGTTAAACCGCATTCGGATCAGTACTTTTGTATGCGCAACGACAACAACAAGCAAGACGCGCCCCTTTTTCGTGCAATCTGTTTGTATTATTCACAGACAGACCACCGAATAACAAGCGCCGCGCTCAGTTCCGGTTAAAGAAGCGACGCCCGCCGATCCAGGTCTGTTCCACGGTGAGTTCGCGAATACCCGCAGGATCGTCATTCGGGTCGTCGCTGAGCACCACCAAGTCCGCCAGTTTCCCCGGCTCTAAAGAGCCAATCTGCGACTCGCGGCGAACCTGCCAGGCGGCATCAATGGTCATCGCCCGCAGGGCATCCATTACCGATACCCGCTGCTGCGCGCCGATAACGGCACCCGACGCACTCTGCCGGTTCACAGTACTCCACAACAATAGCAGCGGATTCATCGGCACCACCGGTGAGTCCAGATGGACGGAGTAACGCAAGCTGAGGTTTTTAGCAGAGGCTGTCGGGCTCATGCGGGCGGCGCGTGCCGGCCCCATAAAAATATCGCGGTGGCGGTCACCCCAATAGTAGGTGTGAGCAGTGAAAAAACTCGGTGTGACGCCCAGCGCCTTCATGCGTGCCAACTGATCGTCACGTGCCATTTGTGCGTGTATCAGAATATGTCGCGGATCTTCTCTGGGGGCGATCTCCTGAGCCGCATCAACCGCATCCAGAATGGCATCAATCGCCGCGTCACCATTGCCGTGCAGTGCAAGCTGAAAGCCGGCGGCGTGCCAGTCCGCGACCTGCGACGCCAGCGATTCATAGGGCATCGTCGGAAAACCGCGATAGCTGGCATCACCCCGATAGGGCTGATGGTACGGCTCACTAAGAAAGCCGGTGTAGCCCTGAATACTGCCATCGGTAATCAGCTTAACGATGCCCTGTCGCAGCTGCGGATCCGATTGATCCAGCCCTGCAAGCGCTGCCTGCAAGGTAGCCGTATTGAACTCGCTGCCCAGTGGAAATAATTCCAGCCGTTGCGGAATCAGGCCGATCGATTTGAAGAGTTTTAAGCCACTGAGCATGCGCGGATCCACGCCACCACTTTGCGCCAGTGTCACTCCGCGCGCAAGGTATTCGGCCGCGGCTGTACGAACCATGGTCATAAAATCAAAGACGCTAAAATCCAGAGCCAGCCCCTGTGCGGTTTTTGCTGCGGTCTCCAGTAGCAAACCCGTTGCACGCCCTTCTGCGTCGCGCTCGATGACGCCACCCTCAGGATCGGGGGTGTCATCATCAATACCGGCAGCCAGCAAGCCGGCGCTGTTCACCACGCTCATATGACCGGAGATATGCATTATCAGAATCGGGATATCGGCCGATACCGCATCGAGCTCTTCACGCGTCGGGTGCCGGTTCTCTGCGAGCGCAGTATCGTCGTAGCCAAAACCGAACAACCACTGCTCACCACCGCGCTGGGTTAAAAACACACCCAGCGCTGACTGTATTGCCGCGATATTTTTCATCGCCCCGATCGGCGGACTGTTGAGATCAACGCCCAGACCGGCCAGCCCGGTGCCGGGAAAGTGCCCGTGCGCATCGATAAATCCCGGCAACATCGTGCGACCGCCAAGGTCATGCACCAGCGTATCATCGGTCACTAACTTTTTTATTTGCGCGTTGCTGCCTAAGGCTTCAATCCGCCCACCGCGCAGTGACATAGCCTCAAATCGCGTGTTCTGTGAATCCATCGACAGAATATTGCCGTTTAAAAACACCTGACGATCGGCAAGCGGTGGTGGCCGCAGACTCAGCCACACCGCAGACACGACACCGGCCACTATGACCGTCAGTATCAGTCCAACGCGAAGCAGGGTTTTCATAGCGGGTGAAACGGCCAGACCAGCGGAATCAAAAACAGGCATAGCGCACCGACCAGCACCGTCAGTGGCATACCAATTTTCAGGAAATCGCTAAAGCGATAATCGCCGGGGCCGTAGACCATCAGGTTTGTCTGATAGCCGATGGGTGTTGAAAAACAGCTCGATGCCGCGAACATCAAAGTTATGACCAGCGGCAAAGGGCTTACACCCAATTGTGTCGCCGCCGCAATAACCACAGGATACATCAGCACTGCTGCTGCCAGATTCGAAATCACCGCGGTCAGCAATGCGGTTACCGCAAAAATAGCAGCCAGCGTCAGCGTCGGTGTTGACGCGCCCGTGACAATCAGCTCTGCCAGCGCGCCGGCGATACCGGTTTTTTCGGTGGCGACACCGAGCGCGATCGATGCCGCAATGACCAGCAGCACCTGCCAGTTGATGCTATTGCGCGCGTCGTGAATGCGGATGCACCGTGTCGCAACCATCGCAGCAGCCGCCAGTAGCGACGCCTCAAACATCGACAGCAGATTGAACGACACCAACAACACCATCGCAGCCAGAATAAATGCCGCGCGCTTACGAAATTCATGGCGCACGGGCCGCGAATCTTCAACTTTACTCGCGAGCAGAAAATCTCTGGAAAACTGCTGCTGCTCAACAAAACTGTCGTGGGTTTCCAGCAACAGCGTGTCGCCGGGTTCCAGTGTCATGTCGCCGATACGGGCCTGCCGGTCCTCACCGTTACGCGACAAGGAAATAATTGCCGCACTGTAGTGATGACGGAAACCCATGTCCTTCACGGTTTTACCGAGCATCGGGAAATCAGCGGAGACCACCACCTCAACCAGACAACGGGCACTCTGATCAGCGCTGAGTTTGAACACCTGATCTTCGGCAACAACCAGGCCGTGAATATTTTTTAAGTCGACCACCGCGCGCACATCACCCGCGAACACCAGGCGGTCGCCGGACAGCAAAATTTCCTGCGGCGACGGCGCGCCGATTGCGGTGCCGCCGCGATTGATTTCCACCAAAAACAACCCCGGCAACTGACGCAGCCCCGCCTCCTCAATCGAGCGGCCGGCAAGGCTGCTGTCCTGCTCTACCAGCATCTCAACGGTATATTTGCGGACGTCGAGTTCGGGCTCGGGACCGCCGTCGCGGTTGGGTAACAACCAGCGACTCGATGCGAGCGTAAAGGCGATGACTAGCACTACGCAGGGTAGGCCGACCCAGGCCAGTTCAAACATCGATAGCGAATAACCGGTACCGGTTTCCATCAACATACCGTTGACGACCAGATTGGTACTGGTACCGACCAGCGTACAGGTGCCGCCAATAATCGCGGCATAGCTGAGGGGCATCATCAACTGGGAGATCGCTAATTTATTGCGCCGCGCCCAATCCCGCACCGCCGGAATCAACATCGCCACCACCGGCGTGTTATTCAGTACCGAACTGCTCAGCGCCACCGGCACCATCAGCCGGAACTGCGCCGCCGGTATCGATTTCGGCCGACCCAGCAGCTGCGTAGAAATCCAGCTGACAACACCGGTTTCCTTCAGCGCGCGGGCGACGACAAACAATACCGCGACGGTCGCCATACCCTCGTTAGCAAGTCCGCTGAGCGCCTCCTCTGCCGTCAACACATTCGCCAGCAGCAGTACGCCGACGCCCGCCAACAGCACCGCATCGGCCGCAATACGGGTGCCGATCAACAGTGACAGGCAACCGGCAATAACGACGAGAGTCAGCCAGGCATCAGCTCCCAATCCCATCAGCCGGCTTTCCGGTAGTAGTCGGTAAATACAGTAACAAAGGTTTGCATTTGATCCGCCGGCAAATCATTGATGCCGGCTGCCGCCGCGCGGCCACCACCGGTCGCGAACTGCCGGCAAATCTCATCGGCCCCGGTTTTATTGCTGAGTGGCGCACGCACGCTGACCAGATAATTACCGTTGCTCTTCTCGGTGACGACCGCGTGGGCCCGCGCCGGGTTATCGTTGGCCAGATCGTTGCTGTAGACACCGCTCACCCGCCGCGCCCAACTCGCATCAGGCAGCACGAACACCGCGGCATGCGCGGCGCCCACTTCCGGCTTGATATCGGCAGCGGCTGTCATATCCTGATGGTAGCCCTGTTCCAGCTTGTCAAACGCGGCGCGATTGCCGTCGATAAAAGCAAACGGGTCGCGGTGCTCGCTGATCAGACGATAAAGCTCAGCCGGGCTGAAATGTAAGTCTTCCAGTGCCGCGCCATAGCCGTTGTAGTTGATATAAATGCCCAGCTTTTCGAGCGTCTGCAATTGTGTGTCGCTCAATGATAAAGGCTTGGCCGCAGCAACCGCACTGGCTTTTAAGTTGTCGCCAAAGCTACCGACCACCGCCCAGGCAGCGAACCTGCCGCCGAGGTGACCGTTCACCAGCAGACTGGTGCAGACATCGGAGCCGGTATTAATCAGCGCCTGCAGGTTCTTGTGTTCGGGAATATCACCGGCAAAGTGATGATCAGCATAAAAAACACCGGCACCGGCTTCCAGCGCCCGCAGCAGGCCGTCACGATTTTTATCCAGAGAAATATCGAGCACCGTCACCCGGTCCTGCGCTTTAAATTGCAGCTTATTCAACAGCTGAATATCACGCTTCACACCGGTGACTAATTGCGCGCCCGGACGCGGCTCGGCCAGACGCAACTGCGTCAATGCACAAAGGCCATCCGCATCGCCGTTGAAAACATCGTAATCCGTCGCCAAAAGGTACTCCTGCGCGCTAAAAAGCGCCGAGAATACCACAGCGCGGGCGCAAACGGCGGCTACAAAAAGCCCGGCAATCTGTGACAGATTGCCGGGCCGGTATCAGTGCCGCATCGGGTCAGTCGACGGCGATACGGTCGCGGTTTTTCGCCAGAATTTCACCGCCGACACCACGCACTTCGGTGAGCTGGTCGATGCTGGTAAAAGGGCCGTGATCCTGTCGCCATTTAACAATGGCCTCGGCCCGCTTCGCACCAACACCATTGAGAACCTCTGCCAGTGTCGCGGCATCGGCGGTATTGACGTTGATCGGGTTATCGATTTCAGCGAACGCGGCACCGGCGACAAACGACAACGCGAGGATCAGAGAACGTAACAGCAGAACGGGTGTCTTCATAATTGCACTCCTTTGCAATACTGAGAGAGGCGCCTTCTTCCTGAAGGCGGACGCGCAGTTAGCCCGACAGACCCGCCTTTTGTAAATCCGTAGTAATCGCAATTACCGCGTTGCGCGGCTCTTCGCTTTCAGTCACAGCGCGGCCAACCACAATATAATCACTGCCTGCGCGAATCGCCTCTACCGGCGTTGCAACGCGCTGCTGATCACCGCTGTCACCGCCTTCCGGCCGGATACCCGGCGTCACCAGCACAAAACCTTTACCCTGACTCGCTCGCAATTGCGCGGCTTCCTGCGGCGAGCAAACCACACCGTCAACGCCGCAGGCTTTGGCCACACTCGCCATTTGCTCGACCCGCGACAGGATATCCCAGTCACCGCCGTAGACCGCTTTCAACTCGGCTTCATCCAGGCTGGTAAGCAATGTCACCGCAGTCAGCATCGGCGCTTGCAGCTTCATCGGCTGCAATGCCTTGACCGCGGCCTCCATCATCTTCGGGCCACCGCCGGCATGTACGTTCAACATCCACACCCCAAGATCCGCGGC
>JBFJYC010000175.1:0-6566 GCA_041622815.1 Spongiibacteraceae bacterium
CCGGTTCACTATTGTTCGACGGCAGCCGGGCGCAACGCGAACTGGGAATGACCTACACTTCATTGGATCTGGCATTGGCGGAAGCGATAGAGGCGCTGCGCGCAGCCTGAGCGTCGCACGCAGCGGGTCCGGGTTATTTAACCTTTCGTTCCTGACCTTCCCAATACTGAGCGCGCAACGCTTTCTTATCCGGCTTGCCGATGGCGGTCAGCGGAATGCCGGCCGCGAAGTCGACAGTCTTCGGGGCCTGCACCGACCCTTTGGCTTCCTTTACTGCGGCAATCAGTTCAGCGGCCAACTCGTCGCTTTCTTTTTGATCCGGTCGTAATACGACAACCGCTTTCACCGCTTCTCCCCAGCGCTCATCGGGCACGCCGATGACCGCGACCTGCGCGACCGCAGAGTGAGCGGAAATCACGTCTTCGACTTCACGGGGAAACACGTTGAAGCCGCCGGTGACAATCATGTCTTTTTTACGATCGACAATATAGAGGAAACCGTCCGCATCGAGGCGGCCGACATCGCCGGTATGCAACCAGCCACCCTGGGTTGCTTCGGCGGTTTGCTCCGGTTTGTTGTGGTATTCCTTCATCACCAGCGGCGCGCGCACGCAGATTTCACCGGCTTCGCCCTTGGGTACTTCATTACCCTCATCATCGAGCAGCGCCAGATGAACCCATGGGCTGGGCCGGCCGCAGGAGGACAGGCGCTCGGGTTTGGATAAATCGTGCTCGGCTTTCTTCATATTGGTCAGCACCATCGGCGCCTCCGACTGGCCGAAAAACTGGTAGAAAATATGCCCCCAGCGCTCGATGCCTTCTTTCAGTCTCGCCGGGCTCATCGCCGACGCGCCGTAAAACAACGATTGCATACTCGACATATCCGCGGTTTTGGAGCGCTCCGAATCCATCAGCACGTAAATCATCAGCGGTACCAGCATGGTCGCGGTAATTTTGTGCTGCTCGACCATGCCGAAAAATTCATCGGCGCTGAAGCCCTGCATCACGTAAAACGCACCGCCTTTTTGCAATACCGGCACGAAGAATGCCGCAGCGGCGTGGGACAGCGGTGTCGCAATCAGCATGCGCAGTTCTTCGGGGAACTCCCATTCGGCCATCTGAATCATGGTCATATAAGCGCCGCCCCGATAGGTCGACAGTACGCCTTTGGGTTTGCCGGTAGTACCGCCGGTATAGGTGATGGATGAGACATCATCGACATCAACGTCCGGCCGCACCAGTGGCTTTGGCGTAAAGGTTTCAGCCAGCGCGAGGTAATCGTCGCCGACATCATTGGGCCCGAAGCCGAGAAAGTGTTTGACACCGGGGCAGCGTGCTTTCAGTTCCGCGGCTCTCCCGGCGAACACGGCCGCATCAAACACCAGACAGCTGACACCGGCATCGTCCAATACGTAAGCGTGGTCTTCCAGTGAGCCCAGCGGATGCAACGGAGTGCCGACACAACCGTTAAGCTGCATCGCGGCAATATTGGAAAGCACTTCGGGGCGGTTCGCGGAAATCACCGCGATCCGGTCGCCTTTCTTCAGGCCTTTGGATTGCAGCGCCTGTACCATCTGGCTGGTACTGGCACGCACGTCGGCATAGCTGGCAACTTTGTCGCCGAGATACAGACAGGGCTCGTCGTTATACCGGTTCAGGCCTTCGATCAGATAGTCGGCCATAATCGGCGGATTGTGAATAACGTCGCTCATTGTTCTGCTCCGGAGGGTTGGTCAAATTGCGGCCGTTACTCTAAGCATATTTGGCAGGTCTGGCACTCACACCTGTGTCGCGGACCTGTGTAAATTGCGGTCACTATCGGCTAAAAACAACAACGGAGCCTATGTCATGCAACGCAGGTATCGATTCGAAGATATTCCCGTGTTTGACCATCACACCGATGTACTGGTGGCCGGGCTCGGCGGCGCCGGTGCCTGCGCGACATTGGAAGCACGGGCCGCGGGTGCCGAAGTGATGGTACTGGAATGGTCGGCCGGCGGCGGTGGCTCGACGATGATGTCGGCCTGCGAGATGTATCTCGGCGGTAGCGGTGGCACGGCGCTGCAACGCGACCTCGGTTTTGAAGATTCCACCGAGAACTTTCTCAATTACCTCAAAACCGCCTTCGGTCCCTATGCAGATCCGGCAAGGATGACGGCCTACGCCGAGGGCGCGGCGGAGCACTTTGACTGGATGGAAGCACAGGGTGTGCCGTATAAGCGCGGTTTCTATCCCCATCGCGAGGTGGTGGCCGAAACCGGTGATTCGCTGCAGTACACCGGTAATGAGAAAGCCTGGCCCTTCAATGATGCGTCCGAGCCGGTACCGCGCGGCCACCTGCCCGCCGATTCCGGGCATTCCGGTGGCGTCACCTTGATGACGCAGCTGCTGAGTAACGTTGCCGCATCCGGCGCCGATGTGCGCTGCGATGCACGGGCAACCGGTCTGATTCAGGATGATAGTGGCCGTATTCGCGGCGTGGTCGCCCGCATCGACAACCGCAATGTCACCATTGAAGCCCGTCGCGGCGTGGTGCTGTGTCAGGGTGGCTTTATTATGAATGAGCAGATGTCTGCTCAGCACATTCCTTACCTCAATAGTATCTGCACCCGTCACGGTAACCCCAACGACCGCGGCGATGGCATTCTGATGGGCACCGCGGTCGGCGGCCACGCCATCAATATGGGTGAGGCTTTTCTGTGTGTGGCTAATTATCCGCCACGCCAGCTGACCTACGGTATTTTCGTCAACGATAAAGGGCAGCGGTTTATTAACGAGGATGTCTATATCGCAAGACTCGGGCATTACGCAGCGGTTCAGCAGTCGAACAAGGTGTATATGTTTATCGACAATGAAAACTTTGCGCGGCCGGCCTATGCGCAGGCGGCGGAAGTCGTCGCGGTAGGCGAAACGGTGGAGGAAGTGGAGCGGGATTCGCCGCTGCCGGAAGGTTCGCTGGTGGCGACTGTGAATTATTACAACGCGATGGCCGCGAAGGGCGAAGACCCGCTATTTCACAAATCCGCTGACTGGTTGCAGCCTTTCGGGCAGCCGCCTTATGCGCTGATGCTGTTCGATCTGGAGGCGCTGAAGCCACCGGTATTCACACTGGGCGGTCTGGATACGTTGCCAAGCGGTGAAGTATTGAACTCAGATCGCGAGCCGATTCCGGGCTTATTCGCCGCCGGTCGCACCGCGGCGGGGATTCCGCGCAACGCGCAGGGCTATGCCAGTGGCATGTCGGTAGGTGATGCGACATTTTTCGGTCGCCGGGCGGGTTGTTCCGCGGCGGCTGCTGCTGATAACCATTGACGCAATAGCGCGTAGCTTGCCTCTTTCCAGATCAGGTCAAAATGATCGGTGTTGTAGATAGTATGGCGCATCGGTATCGCTCCGGCGACAGAAACACCACCATCGGGTTTTTTACTGAGCGCGCTGGCAACCGGCACCAGCTTGTCGTCCCGCAGTGCTTTGGCACCCTCGGTGCTGCGCGTCGCAGCGAGGAATAGTACTTTTGTCGTTTGCTGCCGCGCCGGTAATGACGATAGCGGGGTCGTTTCGCCGATATGCCCGTCGCGCAGATTTTGAATGCCGGCTGAGCGCAGGTTCCCGAGCAGATAAAAGGGCGCGGTATAGGGCGAGTTTTTGAGCAGCCCGTTGGCATATTCACCGAGGCGCTCCCAGTGGGAGCCCTCGTGGGGCGAGCCCACACAGGCGAGGTGGCTGAGCTGCTGCGGCCATTGATGGTTTGAGGTCGCTGCGCTTAACAGCGCGCTGCGGCCGAGCAGGCCGCCCATACTGTGGCCGACAATAATCAACTCGCGCCCGGGGTTCTTTTGCATCAAATGCTCCAGCAGAGCTGACAGCCGGCGACCGTTTTCCGCGATGGCCAGGCCGCTGTTATAGCGCAGGTAGACCGGCTGCGCCTGCAGCCGGCTTTGACACCATGCGACAAACGCCGGCTGCGGGTCTTCGTGCCAATCGATATCCGACATGCACAGGCCGTGGGCAAACAGCAGCAGCGGGCCGGAACCGGGCAAGCTTTGGTATTGACTTACCAGTACGCCGTCGGCGCTGCGCAGCTCCATGGGTTGCGCCAGCGGATTGGCGTCCGTGTGCAATGCGTCGCCGCAGACGCCATTCAGAGCGGCACGCAGTCTGGTCCAGGCCGGTGTTTCGGGCTCCGCTGAGCGGCTATTGAGCGTTCGCGCAGCGATACCGACAGCGCCGGTCGCCAGTGCAAAGCTTTGATGAATTGATTTATAAACCAGGCCGGTAATGCCGGTGGTGTGGGTAGCGCTGAGTTTGGCGAGTGGCAGCGGCGTTCTGGCAATGGTGCCGTGCATGCCCTCCACCACATTGACGATTTGGCCGCCCAGCGCGCCGGCCAGTTGCGCCAGTCCCGCGCCGCGGGCTGCGAACACGCGCGCGGCGTGGAGATTTTGGGGCAACTTTGCCGGATTCAGTTCGGGCATGCGGAAACTCTGTTTTTCAGGGGATGGAAGACTTCGGGCTGCAGCCGGCCGCCGCCGCAGCGCTGACCTCCAAACCGCCCTCATTTGGCCTGCGTCTGTATTGCAAGCGGGGCCCGGAAAGATACACTAACGCGCGTTTTTTTTCAGGGTATTCACGGGAGATCGGCATGGCCTACAACGGCAAAGTGGCAGTGGTTACAGGTGGTGGCAGCGGCATGGGCCGTGTGGCAGCGCGAAAATGTGCGGAAGCCGGTGCGCAGGTGGCAGTGCTCGATGTCAATGACGCCGGCATGGCGGAAACCGTTGAAGGTTTTGACAATATCCGCGCGTTCAATGTGGATATTACGTCTTTCGAGGCGGTGGACGCGTGTATCAAGCAGGTCGAAGCCGAAATGGGTCCGATCGACCGGGTGGTGAACTGCGCGGCAATTATGCCATTCGGCAAGCTGCTGGAGCAGGATGCCAGTGTTCAACACAAGCTGATGGATATCAACTACGGCGGTCTGGTGAATATCTCGCGCGCTGCGGTGCCGGGCATGGTCGCGCGGGGCAAGGGTGACTTTATCAGTTTCGCGTCGATGGCAGGCGTTACGCCCGGCATGATGATGGGGGCCTACTGCGCGACTAAAGCCGCGGTGTCCATGTACAACGAGGTTTTGTATCACGAGAACCGTGATAGCGGCGTGCGCTTTGCGAATGTCTGCCCGCCGCCGGTGGCAACACCGCTGTTGAAGCAGGGGATGGACACCGAGTGGCCGAAACTGATGCAGGGGCAGGAAGGCAAAGAGATGACGCCCGAAGATGTTGTTGAATGGGTAGAAAATTCACTGGAAAAAGGCGATTTCTGGGTGTTCCCGGGTAAAGGCACCAAGATGGGCTACATCATGCGGCGCTTCTTCCCGAACTACATCTGGAACTACGTTCACAAGTTAGAAGGGTTTTAAGATGACGGGTTTTGCCGGCAAAGTTGCTTTTGTTTCCGCGGGTGCCACCGGTATTGGTCTGGGTTGTGCCGAGGCGCTGATCAGACGCGGTGCCACTGTGATGATTTGTGCCCGCCGCGAAAATACCTTGCAGGAAGCGGTTGCCAAATTGGGTGACAACGCCGCC
Source organism: Spongiibacteraceae bacterium (assembly GCA_041622815.1). Taxonomy (GTDB): domain Bacteria; phylum Pseudomonadota; class Gammaproteobacteria; order Pseudomonadales; family Spongiibacteraceae; genus JBFJYC01. The sequence goes on from JBFJYC010000175.1 coordinate 5,585, forward strand.
TACGTTGTCGCCGATGTCGGCGACCGTGCCTCCGTCGATGCGGCAATTGCCGAGACTGTGAAGAAATTCGGCAAGCTCGATTATGCAGTGAACAGCGCCGGAGTCGGTGTTGGTGGCGGCATTCTCGATTTGGGCGATGACCAGATTGACCCCTGCTTCCAGACCAATATCAACGGCACGTTATACGCGGTTCAGGCGCAGGGCCGTGCCATGCGTGACAATGGCGGCGGTAGCATCGTCAATATCAGTTCGATCGCGGGGCGGGTGGTGCATCCGTTGATGAGCGCCTACTGCATGTCAAAAGCAGCGGTCGATATGCTGACGATGTGTGCGGCCGAAGAACTGGGTGAGTTCAATATTCGCGTCAATGCCATTCAGCCCGGTCTGGTGGAAACGCCGATGACCGAGTTTCTGGCGACCGAGCAGATATCGCGTGATATTTACCTGAAGCTGAGTTCGCTGAAGAAAATCGGCAAGCCCGTGGATATCGGTGAGACTGCAGCGTTTTTACTGTCTGACGAAGCGGCCTTTATTACCGGGCAATGTCTGGCAGCCGACGGCGGCGTCACCTTGCGTGGCGGTCCGGATCTGAGGCCGCTATTAGCGCCGCAGTAGAGATACCGACACAAATGAAGAAAGCCGCAGCGTTGTATGCCGCTGCGGCTTTTTTTGTGGGCTTATTTTGATCCGCAATATATGGCGTTAATACGCCAGGCTTAAGCGGATACGCGGGCTGCGGTGTAGGTGGGCCGGGCGCTGCTGGTGAGTGCGATGATCATACGCATGGCGTCTGTAGTCGTGCCGGTGCCAGTGATTGCCGTGGCGATGGGCGTGACGGTCGCGGTAATACTGTTCACGGTAATCGTGGCGGGCATAGTGTTTATGGTGTTTGCGATCATGCCGGCTATGTTTGTGTTTATGACGTTTGTCCTTGCGATGGTAATAGTCGGCGTGGTGTTGATGCCGGTCGGCATGTTGATCG
>JBFJYC010000176.1:0-6551 GCA_041622815.1 Spongiibacteraceae bacterium
AGGCCATCTTCCCAGGAGGCAGTACTGTCGACACCTAATAGGTGCTCGGCCGCGACGGCCATGACTTTTTCGGCGACGTTCGCGCGTTGTGGTGCACAGCCCGTGGCGAGCAACGAACAAAGCGCGATAGTGAAAACGGTATGAATTTTCATTGTAGTTATCCTCCGGCGCCTAAAAGCGCAGTTCATTATTGGTAATTTGTGCCGCAATGTCCGGTGTTAGCTCGGTGAAGTTACTGGTGCCGGGTAAGCAGATTAATAGTGGTCCGTCGACCTGAGCGGGGTCAAAGGCCTCTTTCTTGAGGCCGGTTTTCTGATATTTAAAGGTCTCGGTTTTTTCCAGCACTGATTTGATGCGGATAAATACCGGTACCGCGTAAGCGGGAAGCTCATCGCTGAGGTGGTGATGCAGGGCGTTGGTATCCAGCGCTGTAACCCCTTCGCTCAGTGTGATGGCAACCATGCCCGCCTTGCCGTTGGTGCCGGGAATTTCGACGCCGTAGGCCACCGACTCATTGATCTGCGCGTAGGCGTTACAAACATTCTCCACTTCCTGTGTGGAAACGTTCTCTCCCTTCCAGCGAAAGGTGTCGCCGGTGCGGTCACAGAACTGCAGATGACCGCAGCCGATGTTGCGCAGCATATCTCCGGTATTAAACCAGGCGTCGCCGTCCTTGAAGGCGTTGCGCAAAATTTTCGATTCGTTCTTGGCGGGGTCGGTATAGCCGTCGAAGGGCAACGTGTTGCTGATCTTTCCCAATAACAATCCCGGCTCGCCTGTTTTTACCTTGATCAGCCGGCCATTGGTGTCGCGTATTGGTTCTTCAGGCTCCTCATCGACTTTAACCAGTGCTGAAGGGCCAAGCGCCACGCCGACCGTACAGTCGAGATTGAAAATATTACAGGCAGCGAGATTGCCTTCGCTGGCACCGTATATTTCATTGATCTGCTCGATGCCGAAGCGGTCTTTAAATTCCTTCCAGATTTCCGGACGCAGCCCGTTGCCACACATCGAACGGATGCTATTGTTTTTGTCATCAGGGGATTCAGGTTGGCTCAGCAAGTAGCGGCATAGCTCACCGACATAGCCGAAAGACGTCGCCTGATAATGATCGACATCCTGCCAGAAACGGCTGGCGCTGAACTTGCGCGACAGGGCAAAGGCCGCGCCGGCGTGAATCGCCGCGAACCAGCATACCGAAAGCGAGGTGATGTGATACAGCGGCAGACTGCTGAAGGTGACATCGTCCGGTTTCAGCGGGTTGATGATATTGCCAAAGGTCATCAGCGATTTGATCACGCGTTTGTGATTTTGCACCGACGCCTTGGGCAGGCCGGTGGTGCCCGAGGTGTAGATATACCAGGCCGGATCTTCCGGGACGATGTCGTTCACAGTGTCGGGGCAGGATGAGCTACTGTTTCTCGCCGCACTTACGATATTGCTACCGTCTGTGAAGGCACTGCCCTCTGATTCGAGGGTATCCAGATCCGGCACAATATACGGTGCTTGTTGTGTGCTCAGCTCGCCGCGCACCGCATTGTAGGCATCGAGTCTTTCTTCACCGACGATGGCGGCTTTGGCATCGACCAGATTGATACTGTGAATCAGGGCGGCGCCCTTTTGTGAATTGTTGATCAGCGCGGCGGCGCCGCCGGTTTTGGTAATGGCGAGCTGGTACAGCAAATATTCCGGCCGGTTTTCCATAAGCAGCGCGATGGTGTCACCACGGCCAACGCCTTCGCTGATCAGAAAATTTGCAATGCGGTTCGCCGCCTCATCAAAAGCGCGGTAGGTGATCTGTCGATCTTCATGACGTATCAGTATCCGGTCGGCATGAGTCGCGGCTTGCTGCGAGAAAAATACGGGGTAGGGTAATTTTGCGATCGCTTTTTCGTTGCCGAGAAAGCGCAGTACCCTGGCGATTCCCGCAGCCCGGCGGCTGGCATAGCGCCGGTTGCGGATCAGATCGCGGGGTCTAACAATGGCATCCATCTCGGCCTCTTCGTTATTGTGTTGAGTGCGTCGGGTTCGTGGGGACTCTAACTAAAAATTGGCAGCCTGTATAATTTAGAGTTATTATTCATTTTTAATTGGCATGTATTGTGTCAATATGTGGAGTGCGGCACAACCATCCAATAACACTAAACCGCCAAATAACACTAACAGGTCACAGAATATGAAAATTTTCTACACGGCGCTGGTACTGGTCTACGCAGTGTTTTTCCTCTGGTACGGCGGCTCCGGAGAGCCCGTGACCCAGGCGGAGCTGGAGACCTATGTTGAGACCGTCAGAAAAAACTCGGCCGAGCGAGGCGTGGACCCCGGTGAAAACATTGAGCATATGCGAACACTCGCTTCAACGGACAATGGCGATGAGTTTCTCATGGTCAACCTGATGAAATATCGTGAAAAGGCGCTATATCCCGCCGACTCCCCCTGGGCGAATGACCCCGATCCGCAGAACGCGAACGCCCGCTATAGCGAAATAATTATTCCGCTGCTGGTTAAGCATGGCGGACACCCGGTGCTGCTGGCGCCGGTCGTCGGCACGTTCATTATCGAAGGTGAGTGGGCCGGATGGGATGACGTCGCCATCGTCCGCTACCGCAGCGTGCGCGATATGTTCGAGATGATTGTCGATATATCGCAGGCAGGCGGGGCGGAGCACAAGTGGGCGTCGATGGAGCAGACACAGGTTTTTCCGGTACAGGCAACGATTAGTTTGATTAGTGTCCGTCTGCTGGTGGCCGGCCTGCTGTTGGTGCTGGCATTGGTGGTGCGCGGGATGGCACTGCTTTTCAAATCTTAACGGCCCGGTGCCGCACACCAGGAAGTAAGCACTATGACAACACTGACACGTTATGGCACAACCGCGCTGGTTACCGGGGCATCTTCGGGAATCGGTAAAGCCTACGCACAGGCCTTGGCCGCAGAGGGCCTGAATCTGGTCCTCGTGGCACGCCGCAAACTGCTACTGGATGAACTGGCCGCTGCGTTAAAGAGCAGTCACGGCGTTGAGGTGCATACTATCGCGCAGGACTTATCCGAAAACGATGCGGCGGATAAAGTTGCTGATACGGTTGCCACGCTTGGGCTGGAGATTGATATTCTTATCAATAACGCCGGCTTCGGTTCCTATGGGCTCTTTGACGAGTTACCGCTGGACCGCGAGCTGGAAATGATTCAGTTGTCCTGTCGCGCACCGGTGGCGTTGACGCATAAATTTCTGGGTGGCATGAAGCAGCGTGGCCGCGGCGCGGTCGTGTTCCTGTCCAGTGTCGCCGGCACCTTCGCGGTACCCTATATGTCCACCTATTCTGCGACCAAGGCGTTTCCGCTGTTCTTCGCCCAGAGTTTGTACGGCGAACTTGCCGGTAGTGGTGTGGACGTGCTCGCCGTCGCGCCGGGTGATACCAGCACCGAGTTCCGGGAAAGCGCTTCCTTTCACAAGAGTATGCCCTCGCCGGTTCGGACTGCGGAGGATGTTGCCGCCAACACGTTCCGGAAACTCGGCAGAACGCCGTTGATTGTTGATGGCATCGCCAACAAGCTTACTGCGCTGTCTTTTCATTTTACCCCGCGCAAACTTGCGATCTGGATGGCTGGTAGAATCTGGGAACCAATGAAACGCTGAGTCTTGCTATGAATGTTGAACCGTTTTCGCCGGGCTGCGGGGCGCTTGTGTCCGGCCTTCAGCTCGCTGAGGTGAGCGGCGCGGACCTGAGCTCACTTCGCACTGCCTTCGCCGCGCACGGTCTGCTATTTTTCAGAGATCAGGAGTTGGACCCTGCCGCACATAAACACTTTGCCGAGCGCTTCGGCACGATCATCCTGAACAAGTTTTTCACGCCGGTGCCGGATTTCCCGGATATCGCCGAGGTGCGCAAGGAGGCGCATCAAACCACCAATATTGGCGGTGGTTGGCATACTGATCACTCCTACGACGCCGAGCCGGCGATGGGCTCGATACTTGTCGCCCGGCAGTTGCCTGATAGCGGCGGTAATACCCGGTTTGCGAATCTGGCTGCAGCCTATGACGGGCTGTCGGATGCGTTGAAAGAGCGCATCGCGCCGCTGCGTGCTTTGCATTCAAATAAACATCTCTACGGACACGAAGGCTATTACCGTAGCACCGATATTGCGGATCAACTGGGCGGCGCAGACAGCGTCGGTGACGCGGTTCATCCGCTGGTTATTCAGCACCCGGAAAGCCGACGTAGCGTGTTGTACGTCAATCCGGGTCATACCCGGGCTATTGTCGATATGGATCCGGCAGAGGCAGAATCGCTGCTGGAACAGTTGTATGCGCATGTCGATCAGCCGCAATACACTTGCTCCTTTGATTGGCAGCCGGGCTCGGTAGCGTTCTGGGATAACCGCAGTACCTGGCATTTTGCGCAGAATGATTATCACGGTCAGGCCAGATTGATGCATCGTATTACGCTTAAAGGTTCAGCACTGACTGCGCCGCCGGATGCAGCGTAGTTGGTCGCGGCTAATTGAAGCTCACGCGGTATTGCCGCCGCGCTGCCGTATCGCCGCCTCCAATGCCGCCATTAATCCGGGGCAGGATTTGTCGAGGGCATCGATCTTCGCGCGCTTGAGTTCGTAAACAGCGCAGGGGGTGAGCGCGCGGCAGGTCGCGCTGTGCGGTTGTCGATTGAGAAAACCGGCTTCCCCGAAAAAGTCACCCACACCCAGTACCGCCTTTTCTACCTCCTTGCCGTCTTCCTCGACCAAAACCCGGACCTGTCCACGGGCGATCAGGAACAAAGACTCGCCACGTGAGCCCTGCCGGAACAAATCCTGCCGGGCCGGGACCGTGCGTTGTTTAAGGCAGGCGATGACCAGCGGAATTTCATCTTCCGGTAGCTGGCTGAATGCCGGCACCTCCCTTAGTAATTCGGCGGGATCCAGGCGCAATAAGGTGGTGTCGTAGCTGCGCTGTTGGCGAACCTTCGCGTCCAACTCCGACAATAGACCGGCGGCGACACTGCTGGGAATTGCGCCACTGCGCCGCTGGCTTAAAATAAATTCACGCTGGCTGTGCAGCATCATACGCTCTGCGAGGCGATTCTGGCTGGTCTGATAAAACTCCGGGAACTGTTCGGCAACCGAATCCATTCGCTTGCGCGCCCCCTGTGACCAGCGGCTGAACATCTCGCGCATCCGGTTAACCACCGGCTTTGCAGTGCCGCTGCTTTCGGACATTGCATCAATGCTGGCCAGAACCCGTAGGCAGCCCTGATAGCCGGCCCAGGCATATTCATAATCCTGAGCAGTGGAGTGACTGCGGATCGATTCGGCGTAGCCATCAAATATCCCCATGCCCTGAATCAAGCGCATCCAGGAGTTGCGGAACCAGCGGCCGAATTGTGAGCGGGGCGGTATTTTCGGTAGTTCACCGTGATAACGCAGGCTATCTGCTTCTACGTTCAGTGCATAGACGAGGTTGCGGTAGGTTTGTTCCGAGAGATGGCCCTGCCCGAGCATCTGGTGGTAGAGCGCTTTCTGCACCGAGAAGCAGTTGAGTAGTAACAGATTGAATTCCTGATCGCCATCTAACTCTTGGCGTTGCTCGCTGTGATAATTCTGCTCCGCCTCATCCAGTTCCAATTGGTAACGGGTCGCCAGCCGCGTTGCGGTTCTCGAAGAAAACGTGCTGTCTTTTTGCAGATCGGGCAGTCTGGCCAGCGCATAGCGGCTGGCACCGAGGCGGGCCTCGGCAGCGGCTATGCGGTCGGCGAGTGGCGGGTGGTGCAGTCCGAGGTAGCGGATCAGTTTTTCGATGGTGAGGCCCTGAACAATCAGGGTAAACAGTACAGCGCCGGTGACCAGCACTACAAACGTGTCGGCGTGCCGGAAGTCGCCGAGGCTGAGCACAATGGCGAGGGCGATGGCGCCGCGCAGTCCGCCCCAGTACATCACCGCCTGAAATTTACGGGTGATCACTTCAGCCCCCGGCAGCCGGCCGACTAATGGCACCAACACAAATATCACAATTGCTCTGGCAATCAGCATGCCGAGTATGACCCAGATTAGCATCGGCCAGGATTTTGCGACGGCGCCGAGATCAATCTGCAGGCCGACCAAAAGGAAAATTAGTGCGTTGGCGACAAAGGCAAGATACTCCCAGAAGTTTTCCAGATACTCGCTGACCGAGTGCGAAATTTTCGAGCGGCCCCAGCCGCCGATAGTCAGCGCCGCTGCGACCGTCGCCATCACGCCGCTGACGTGCAGGAAATGCTCGGCCGTCAGGAACGAGGCGTAGGCGAGAACCGTCGTCAGCGAGATCTCGATCAGCGGGTCGCTGCGCACGCGCCCCAGCAGGAAGCCGAACGCCAACGCCAGGGCCGCCCCGACCAGGATGCCGCCGAGGAAGACCGCGAAGAACCGACCGATATCCTCGATCACCCCGGAGCCGGCGGCCCCTCGCAACGCCAGGTCGAGGAGGATCGAGGCCACGACGATCGCGGTGGCGTCGTTGAACAGGCTCTCGCCTTCCACCAGCACCGTCAGCCGCTTGGGCGCGCCCAGCTGCCGGAAGAGGG
>JBFJYC010000177.1:0-6542 GCA_041622815.1 Spongiibacteraceae bacterium
ACACGCTGTACATCGGCCAGCGCTTCAAACAGATAATCCTGCCTACCGTAATAAATTCCGTCGATCACCAAGGCGACCGAGCGCTCAAAACCTTTGTTATTACCCGAGCCGAGACCGCGCATCGCGACAAAGCCGGTATAGGGGGTCGCATTGATGACCAGATTCGGTGCTGATTTGGAAAGTTCTCCGACATCGGTAATACCGGCATCGTTGAGAAAATCTTCGCTCATTGCGGTAATCGATATCGGTACGTCGCGGATATTCTCAGAACGTTTCTGCGCGGTCACGACCACTTCTTCCAGTACCTGCCGCGGTTCTGTAGTTTGTGCGAAACCGCTGAGGGGAAGGTTAACGGTAACGAGGAAAAGCGAAAATCTGAGCAACGCGCCGTGATTCATGTGTTGATTCCTGAGCCTGCAATCGGGATATGCCGCGGGAAGTCTACAACGTGTACTGCCTAAATTGCATGGCACCGCAAGTTATTTTCTGAGCTCGAAGAAGTTACCGAACCGGACAGGTGGCTACCGGGCAAAAGCGGCCGGAACCGCCTCGTTGAGTCTTCGCTGCGGTAATTTCCTTCAGCGAAGCCAGATACCGGGTCTGGTCAGGTGCCAGGCGTGTCGCGCAGTGAGCGCTGTGCAATGCTGCCTGCCTGCACCCGCTTGCCTGTAGCGCATAGGCGAGGTTATTCCATCCGGCCGCATCGCCGGGCTGTAGTTCGGTATAGACCTGCAGGCTGTCCCGGGCTTCGTCAAACCGCCGCATGGTATAGAGCACATTACCTTGTCCGAACCAGTTTTCAGCGATAGCGGGCCAGCGTTTTGTGGCGGCTCCATAAGCCAGCAGCGCGGCGCCGGGATTGCCGGTTTGCTCGAGCTCACTGGCGGCATCGGTCCAGCGCTGCGCCGGTGCGGCATCAGGAATATGATCCGCCGGTACGACAACAAGCGCCCAGTAATCGCCGCGCCGCCAAGTCTTTAAAAACAGATCGATATCGGTGCGCAAGTAGGCATCGGGACCTGAATGTAAAAGCATCTGCCGCTCCGGCAGGTCGTAACCCACGGCAACCGCAAAGTGCCATTGCGGCAACCAACCCAAGCCTAGGTTTTGTAATACCAGTACCGGTGTGCCGGAGGCGAGGTGCGCAAGTAAATTGTCCGGATCCGCGTCGGGCTGATAGGCCATGACATCAAACCGGCGGGCACGGGCTTTTAGCTCCAGAGCAAAGCTGCCGCGCTTATCCGGAATATACAGTGACCGGGATAGCTGATCAGGATGTGTTTCGATGCCGGCTGCTTGCAGGCTGGTGGCAAGCGCGGCGGGGCCGCAGTGATAAGGCGTTTGCGGGAAATGTTTTACGTCAATGCTGACGCGTGCCGGTAATTCAGGCGAAGCCGGTTTAAATGGCGGAGTACTGCTGCAGGCGGCAAGGGCCGCCAACAGCAGGATGGTGAGGCGTCTGATGGCTTTAGCGGTTAATACAGTTGACGAACTTGAAGATGTTCGTTGCGCAGAGCATGTCGGTAACCACGAATACAATAAACAGGGTTACCAGTATGCCGATGGCGCCCTGACCGGCAACCTGATCATCAAATTGTGCGTGCAGTTGTGCAAGTTCCTGCACAGACAGGGCGGCTACACGTTCTTTGGCCAGCGCATGATCAACGCCCCCTGCTTCCAGTTCGGCAATGACTTCGGCTGAATCCAGCGATGCCAGAATCGCGGCCCGGTCAACATTGGTCGCTGAAGCGGCGACAATGTCATGGGTGGCGACCATGCCGGCGCTGGCGGTAGCCATGCCCGCAAAGACCAGCATCAAAGAAAGTACTGTGCTGATAAGGCGACGAGATTGAATTGATTTCATACTCATAAACTCCGGGAGGCGATGTCCGTTCCATGATTGAAACGAGCGTGTGCGGCTTAAGCTAGCATGTCGGCGGTCGTCGGTGCAAAGTAAGTCTTCAACTTCAGTTGAAGCTTGCATAAACTCTATTATTGTCTGTTCGCTGGCACACAGACCGGCAGCTATTACACAAGATCATGGAATTAAACCGTTGTTACAGCATCAAAGATCTACGCCGTGTCGCGCGTCGAAAATTGCCGTCGCCGATGTTTCATTATATTGACGGCGGCAGCGACGGTGAATGGACTTTGCGCCGCAATACATCGGCCTTTGAAGACTACCAATTACTGCCCAACTATTTGCGCGATGTCAGCAGTATCGACTTGAGCAACCGGGTGCTGGGCACCGATATGTCGCTGCCGTTCTTTTTGTCCCCCACCGGTATGTCACGGCTGTTTCATCACGATAAGGAACCGGCGGTCGCCCGTGCGGCAGCAAAGGCGGGCACCATGTACAGCCTGTCGACACTGGCGACGACAACATTGGAGGAGGTCGCCGCGGCGAGCACCGGCCCGAAGATGTTTCAGATCTATATTTTTAAGGATCGCGGTCTGACCAAAGAACTGGTGCAGCGCTGCAAAGAGGCCGGCTATAACGCCCTGTGCCTGACCGTGGACACGCTGGTAGCGGGCAATCGTGAGCGTGAGGAAAAGTTTGGCATGAGTATGCCGCCACGCGTGAACCGGCATAATTTCTTGAGCTATGCGACGCGCTGGGGCTGGTTGTTTCACACCTTGCGTGACCCGAACTTCAAAATGGCCAATGTCGAACAACGGGTGGACGCGCTAGCGGGTGGTGCGATGGCGTTGGTGGATTATGTGAACAGTCAGTTCGATCGCAGCCTGACCTGGGATGATGCGGCATGGTTGGCGGAGGAGTGGGGCGGGCCGTTTGCGATCAAGGGCATGACAACACCGGATGATGCGAAAAAGGCGGTTGAGATCGGGGCGTCGGCGGCGATGCTGTCAAATCATGGTGGTCGCCAACTTGATAGCGCGCCGGCGCCGGTAGATTGTATTGCGCCTGTGCGCGATGCCGTAGGTGATCAGCTCGAACTCATTGTCGACGGGGGTATCCGTCGCGGCACCCATATTGTTAAAGCACTGGCGCTGGGCGCCGATGCCTGTTCGATCGGGCGCGCCTATTTATACGGGCTGGCTGCCGGCGGTGAAGCCGGCGTCGACAGAGCTTTAACCCTGCTTAGCGAGGAGGTTGAGCGGGATATGGCGTTGCTCGGTTGCCGCAGTATTAGCGAGCTGCGGACCGAACATGTGCAGCGGTGCCGATGAACTAGGCCGGCTGACCTGCCGCCGTTTGCTGCGAGGGATGCTGTTCGCAGACAAGCTCGAACAGTTGCGACGCACAGGCTTGCAGAATCGGTGACAACGCCGAAGCAACATCGTTCTCGTAGTCTTCCGGAGCACTCTGCACCTGAATTTGAATAGCGAGTATGCTGCCGCCTGCGTTGTTGGGCGCTACAGATACCGTCACACGCGCACGATCCATTAGCAGGTTGTGGTTTTTAATTATGGTAAAAACCTGTTTTCTGAGCGAATGATCCTGCTCATCCAGCCGGTGCACCGATATCGCCGGATCACTTGGCCAGCTCAAACTTCTGACTTGGCCAATACCATCACCTGTAACAGACACGATGCAATCGCTGCCACCGATCCACTGCGGCGCACTAAAGTCTGCCACCAATGACCAGATGGAATCGGGCGTGTGGCTGGATTCGAAAGTTCTTTGGAGTGTCACCATACGAGGCGTTCCTGCGCGGGCGCATTGTAAGATATGTCCCGCAAAGGATAGCAGCTTCAGCACACTGTTGTTAATAGGCGTAGCCACCCGCCAGACAGTCAGCGCAGCGGTGTGATCAACGATCAGGCGATCCAGGCGACCGGTTCCGGCATGTCTTCGGCGATATCGTTCACAGAGACAATGACCGCTTTGGCGATAGAGTTAAATTCGGTCGCCGATGCGGCGGTGTAGGCGCCCATCATCTTGCCGATAATCAAATCGCCGACATCCAATGCCGGCAACTCAATACTCTCTTCGATCACATCGATGCTATCGCAGGTGGGACCGACCAGTGTTGAAGCCGTTGTCGGGCCCTGTTTGATCGTGTGCAGCGGGTAGCGCGCGTGGTCATAGATCACACCGCTGAACGAGCCGTACACGCCGTCATCGAGGTAGTACCAGGGCTTGTCGCCGCGCTGGGCAACACCGACGACAGAGAACACGCCTTGCACTGCAGCAGCGACCAGATAGCGGCCGGGTTCGGCGATAACGTCGATACCGGCGGGCAGCTGGTCGAGTTGAGCGCGCAGCGGCGCACACCACTGGCCGATGTCAGCCATTTCGCCGCTATAGTTGGCGGGGAAGCCGCCGCCGATATCGAGAATGCTCAGCGGTGAACCGGCTTCGCGCTGGTCAACAATCAATGCCACGCAGGCTGCCATGGCCGCCGCCTGAATTTCGGCGGTGTCGCATTGTGAGCCGACATGGAAGCTCAGACCTTTGACCGGAATGCCGAGTGCCCTTGCACGGGCCAATAATGCGGGTGCTTCTTCCAGCGTGCAGCCGAATTTGCGCGACAGATCGACTACCGCGTTGGGATTGCGGTAACTGATTCTGAGCAGCAGGCCGACACGGTTTTTGAAGGCGACAAACTTTTCCAGTTCAGTCAGGTTATCCACAACAAACGTGGTGCAGCCAAAGCGCAGCGCGGATTTGATTTCTTTGATCTTCTTGATCGGGTGCGTATGAATAGTGTTGCGCGGGTTGATGTGCTGCGCTTTGAGCTGCCGCACTTCACCGGTGGTGGCGATATCGAAACCGGCACCGAGCGCATTCAGTGTTTTGATGACTGACGGATGTGAAAAGGCCTTTAACGCATAATACAAACTGACGCCCGGCAATGCCGCAGACAGGGCGTTATAGCGATCGCGCAGTTCTGCGCAATCGAGCACGAGCAGGGGCGTACCATGCTTGCCCGCCAGATCAGTTAAACGACGGTCAGAAACCGACAGTGTGGCCAATTCACTTTCCTCCAATAGCGTCAAGAATATAACGCGGTAGTGCAAAAGATGCCTGATGGATGTCAGGCGTGTAATAACGGGTACTCATATTCGCTGCGGCGAAGCGGCTGTTCAACTCGGTGGCACTTTGCTGGCGTAGCGCCGGGTTATCGGTGGCCCAGGCAAACGTCATGATACCGCCGATGTAGGTGGGCACGGCAGCGCCGAAGAAGGTGGTGTCTGTGAAGCTGTTGTTTAAGCGCTGCGTGGTGGTTTTGACCTCGTCGAGTTGCATAAAGGCGACGCCGTTCTGGGTCACCACGACACCGCCCGGATTCAGGCAGCGCTTGCAGGCCGCATAGAAATCTTCGGTGAACAGCACTTCGCCGGGACCGATGGGGTCGGTCGAGTCGGAAATGATCACATCGAAACTTTCTTCGGTAGTGCGCACGTAATCCATGCCGTCGGCGATCACGATGTCGGCACGCGGGTCGTCAAAGGCACCGTCGCTATGACCGGGCAGAAATTCGCGGGCCATATCGATAACGGCCTGATCGATTTCAACCTGCACGATGCGCTCGATGCCGGCATGCTTGCAGACTTCACGCAGGGCACCGCCGTCGCCGCCGCCGATAATCAGCACGCGTTTGGCGCTGCCATGGGCAAACAACGGCACATGTGCCAGCATTTCGTGATAGATAAACTCATCACGTTCGGTGGTCTGCACGATACCGTCGAGCACCATCACGCGGCCGAACTGCGCATTGCCGAAGATCATCAGATGCTGATGCTCGGTTTCGGACTCGAAGTAGACCTCGTCGACGCGGTAGCGCTGCCCGTAGGCGTCGTACAGGGTTTCTTCCCAGTAGCGGCTCATTATTCAGAAGCCTCGTCTTCGACGATGCCGCGCAGGTGTTCCCCCACTTGCGTGCGCATCGGCTTGAAGGCATTTTCCAGTACCTGCACTGCTTTTTCAGGCATTGCGTCGCCGCACATAAATACGTCGAATGCGGCGTAGTTGCGCTCCGGCCAGGTGTGCACACTGATGTGTGACTCGGCCAGAACCGCTACACCGGAAATACCGCCGTTGGGCGTAAAGTGATGCAGGTGAATATGCAGCAAAGTGGCCCCGCAAACTTCCACACAGCGACGCAGCGCGTCTTCCATGATTTGAAGCTGATCGAGGCGGCGGGCACCCCACAGGTCAATAATCAGGTGAGTACCGGCAAATTCCTTGCCGTCACGCTGAATAAAATGGTCCTGAGGTTCAGGGTTTTGTTGGAAGGCCGGCCAGAGTTCCTGGCCGGCCTGTGCCTCTGAGAGGTCGGTTTCCTGTTGAGACAGGGCGAGTGTTTCCATCACAGTGTCCTTCACGGTGGTGCGGGCGAATGACCGGAAAATGTCCGGCCGCGGTTTGTCGCTTGGGCACCCGTTAATGGACGCCTGGGCTAGCTACTCATAAATCCTCGGGGGATAGAAATGGCGCGCGCATTTTAGGTTTAAATGGCAAAAAAGCAACAGAATTTTTATCAAAATTACGTCACAATTTTTAAAGATAGAAGCTGTGATTACGCATGCTCGGAATGGGCCACAAGCCAGTGTTAACGGGCTTTCCAGTCAAT
>JBFJYC010000178.1:0-6519 GCA_041622815.1 Spongiibacteraceae bacterium
ACGATAACGACCTTCAAAACGATCCGACACCACAATAATGCCGTCACCGCCGGCGCCGTTGGCGGGCTTAATCACAAAGTCCCGGTAAGGTGCCAGCGTTTCCGCCAATTCCGAAGCACCATGCTCGGAATCGATTAAGCCGTACATTTGCGGCACCCGGATGCCGGCGGCCAGCGCGCGCTGTTTAGTCTGTGCTTTGTCATCCACCAGCGGATAAAAACGCCGCGGGTTAAGGCGTAAAACATACTCGCTATTGCGCTCGTTGATGCCGACAACGCCACGCTCGCTGAGCATTTTCCAGGTACGAAACATCAGCTAGATTTCACCATCAGCTCACGGAAGCGGATCAGTTCAGTGAGCCGGTAACCGCGGTAATGCCCCATCGCCAGCATCACAGCGCTGAGCACCAGCAGGATACCGGGAAAAGTAAACGTGAAGTACATCAGCCAGTCGATGGTCATCAGCAGGTGCCCGAAGGTCGCAGCAATCAGGGTGCCGACACCGGTTTTAAGCGAACTCATACCGCCCCGCTCCTCCCATAATATCGACATTCGCTCGATGACCATGGTGAGAATAACCATCGGAAACAAAGCGATCGACAAGCCGCTGCCCATACCCAGCTTGTAGCTCAAAACGCTGATTGCCAGCATCGCAATCACGACAAACGTTAACACCACCGACAGCCTTGAAAGCAGCTGCAAATGCAGATTCTCCATATACTTTCGCACCGACAGGCCAAGCGCCACAATCAATGTGAAGAAAAATATACCGGCGGCGAGATCAGTTTCACGGAAGGCCAGCGCAATCAGAATCGGGGTGAATGTACCCAGTGTTTCGAGACCAACAACGCCACGTAAAATGAGTATCAACAGCACGCCGTAGGGGATCATCATCATGACCCGGAAAGTCTGTTGCGATTGCAGCGGCAGGTTGTAGAGCGAAACACCGCCGATCGCCGCAGTGGTGCGTTGCGCCAGAGCAATCGCATTCATCTCATTGCGGCTGACCGAGAACGACACCGAGCTGCGGGTGCCGCCGGTGACCCGCAGCAGCGGATCCGAACCCGCCCACCACACCAGCCGGTCGGCCGGCAAACCGGTAGCGCCGGTGTCCGGATTCAGATATAACCAGGTATCACCGTTGAAGCTGCGCAACCATAGCTCCGGGCTTTGCGAACCCTCTTTTGAGAGGCGCAGTGTATGTACCGGCTCAACCGGAATATGCGCGTGTGACAATATCGTTGCCACCACACGTGCCCGCTGCGTGACACTGAAATCTCCTTCTAGCAGCAAACGCACATTGTCATCGTCGGTATCGTTGACCCGCTTGATCGCCTCACGGATAAAAGTCTCGACATCCGCAGATTGCTGCCGGATCGGCTCGATCAGTGATTCCGCCGCGAGCTTTTTCGGCCCGGTCAGGACCTCGGTATCGCGAAACTGCGGCCCGGCACCGGAAGGTGGCGCTGCACTGGGCCGTTGCGGCAACACCAGCCGGTAATAGATTTCCTGTGCGCCGCCGGCACGCCGGGCGGACCAGGTGGCTAAACGGTTATCGCCCTCAGGGGCGACATTTACGCCGTAATTCTTGCCGATAAAATGTTCATCCAGAACACCATAAGCGCCGAGGATGGGCGGCACAAACATGCGGACTTTTACCGGCGAATTTTCTTTTGCCCGGAAGTTAATTTTCGCGTCGACGACCCACACCGGATCGGTTTCTGACGCGGTCAGCGGCACACCCTGTACGTAGACCTGATACAGGATGCTGCCGGCACCGACAACCACCAGCAACGCCGCAAGGACAAATGTGTGCAGCAGCACTGAGCGCATAACCTAGTACCCCTGCCCTTCATCGTCCTCTTCCGGCTCCTCGGCGACCAGCTCCAACGTGATCCCGGAGCTGGTGACCACGCTTTTGTCATCCGCATCTTCCGTGGCGGACGCCTGATCACCGCCTTCCTTCGAGAGCTTGATCCGGAGCCGCAAATTATTCGCTGAGTCGGCATTCGCCATCGCCTCATCCAGGCTGATTCTGCCCTGCTGGTAAAGTTGGAACAGCGCGGAATCAAAGGTCTGCATACCGAGATTCTCGGATTTTTCCATAATCTCTTTAATTTCCTGCAACCGCCCGTTAAGAATCAAATCGGCAATCGTTTTCGTCCCCAGCAATACCTCTACTGCGGCGCAGCGCTTCTCGTCGATTGTGCGTATCAAGCGCTGGGACACGATCGCCTGCAGGTTTGATGACAGCCCCATCAGCAACTGCGGGCGACGCTCTTCCGGAAACAGATTGATAATCCGCTCCAGCGCCTGATTGGCATTATTCGCATGCAGGGTGGATATCGCCAAATGCCCGGTTTCGGCGAATTCGAGGGCGTGCTCCATGGTTTCGCGGTCCCGGATTTCACCGATAAGAATTACGTCCGGCGCCTGCCGCAACGTGTTCTTCAATGCGTTCTTAAACGAGCGCGTATCGGTACCGACTTCGCGTTGGTTAACCACACATTTTTTATGTTTGTGCAGATATTCCACCGGATCCTCGATGGTGATGATGTGACCGCCGGCACTGCTATTGCGATGATCGATCAAGGCTGCCAGCGAAGTCGATTTTCCGGACCCGGTTCCGCCGACAAAAAGCAGCAAACCACGCTTTGCCATCACTACTTTTTTGAGTATTTCCGGCAGCTTCAGATCATCAAAATTAGGAATCTCGGTATTGATATTACGTGCGACAATCGAAACTTCATTGCGCTGCTTAAAGATATTGACGCGGAAGCGGCCACCGCCGGGCGGGGAGATCGCCAGATTCATTTCCAGCTGGTCATCAAATTCCGCGCGCTGCTTGTCGTCCATGATCGCCTGCGCAATCGCCTCGACATCGCCGGGCTGTAATTTTTCTTTCGCCAAGGGCTTGAGATTGCCCTGAAATTTGGCACAGGGCGGTGCCCCGGTGCTCAAATACAAATCTGAGCCATCGTTTTTTGCGAGTATTTGCAGGTATTCGTTAAATTCCATATCCGGCTATCTGTAGTTATCTGACGTAAATTCCGAGTATCGCCACAGCCGCAGCATCATCCGCAAACCGCGGCGGAACACACTAGCAGAACACAGCGTAATGCCAAAGTATGTGATAATTTGCGTTACTGTGGCGAATGCGTACCGGCACCGCCAATGGAGTATCGGGTAAATCAGCATGTCAGCCAATCGTCTTCCTTTGCTCACCACCATCGCGCTGGCGATTATAGCTGCGGTTCTCGCGGTGCTTGCCGTAATGCGCACCGCCGAATTATTTCAGCCGGTGACGATCGAACTGCCCGAGCCCGTTGCCGAATCGCCGGCAGCCCGCACGACGATGACCACAACCGATCTGGCGCTGCTGCTGCAAAACCCGCTATTCGGTGCTGTCGACCAGCCGGCTAAAGCCGAGCAAAGCAGCGCCGATAATGTGCGCGAAAGCCGCCTCAACATCAAACTTCTCGGTGTGGTTGCCGGCGACAACGGCAACGGTGTCGCGGTACTCGCACACGACGGAAAAGTACGCAGCTATCGCAGCGGCGACGCGCTGGACATGTCACGGAAAGTGACGCTACACAGCGTCTACCCGATGTTTGTACTCATTGAACACGGCGGTATACGCGAGCGGATCGCGCTCAAAAATAAGCCCGGCGCCAACAAGGGTATTGCACAATCCGGCAAGCGTTCGCCGCAGCGCAATACCGGCACCAACAAGCTTGCCAGCCAGCGCAGCGTCAACCTGCGTGCGCCGGCGATTCAAAGCCTGGTCGGGGATGTTCGTGAAACCATCACCCAGTCGCCACTGAAGCTGGTTCGCTATATGACGGCGCAGCCCTGGAGCGATGACCAACATCAGGGCTACCGTATTCAATCCGGCATCGATAAACGGCTGCTGCCCTACATCGGCCTGCGCTCAGGTGACGTGATTCTGGCGGTGAACGACAAGCCGATCCGGGAAATTGATATCAGTCAGGTGAACTCACTGGTCAACAGCAGCGACCGGTTTTCTTTGCGCGTCCTGCGCGATGGCCGGCAGATCGGCGTCAATCTCGATCTTTGAGCCGGTCTAGTACTGCCGGTAACGCCGGGCGACATGCTGTTGCCGTCCCATAATCTGCTTGCGCCGCGCGAGTGCGTCGAGGCGCAACGATTTTTCAGGCAGCGCGCCTTCTAATTCATCAAACTTCACGGTCTGGCAGTTCACCTGCACCGCCTCCCCGTCGGCGGGCGGCTGCAAGTAATGCAGCGTCTGCAGAATATAGCCGGCCTTCAGGCCACCGGCGTCCAGCCAGTTCGACAGTCCCGGGTCGCGATGCGCGACAACATAGCGGCGCACGCTGTCCTCGTCAGTGACTGACTGCTTTAAATTCAAACTGGTAGTGCGGTTGGCATAGTCCAGACTCTGACCCCAGAAATCAGTGAGCTGTAAACCCGCATAAAACGGCTTACCCGGCAGGGTCAGCTCGATAATCAGCGCCTCATCTTCGTGCAACTCCCAGGTACCACCGCTGACACTGCGCAGTGGTCCGTCATCGGCAGCGGATAACCCGGGGACCCCGAGACAATTTTTCGGGAAGCGCCGGACACCGTCACCATTGGTATCTGCGAACGGCTCCAGCGCTTTGCCGTAGAGCTCATTCCAGAAACGTACGTGGTTGCTGGTTTTGCGACCGATTTCCCGCAGTCCGGTACCGATGACCGCGGCTTCCGGGGCTGCCGGCGCCGTACCGGCCTTACCGATTTTGACAATCTCCAGATACAGCGAACGCTCCCGCGCCCAATCCTCAAACACCTCGCGAATCATCAGGTGACGCGCCTGAACCGGCGCTTCCTCCGGCCCGGTAATGGTTTGCAGATGGTTGCCTGCATAGCCGGCCGGGCGCGCCGGACTGATCATGATTTCAAAGCTGCCATCGCGGCCCTGCTCCAAATCAAAAGCATTGATACTGGCGGTGACAATTTGATCACCGGCGCGGAGCTCACTGATTTCGCCGCTGTCACCGGGCAGTAGGGACTGCACTTCAAAGGTGACATGGCGGGGCGCCAGCAAGCCGCGACGCGCCGGCGCTTTACCACGCCAATGGCTGCTGTTTTCCGAACGGCCAATCAGCAAATAGGTGCTATTGGGCTCAATCGGGGCGTACAAATATTTGGTATCGGCGTTGTCCAGCCCGAACTTGGTGAACTGGGACGGGTAGCGCATCAGATAGGGATGATTCTCGGCCTGATGCAATTCGGTTTCGATGAGACGGTGAACATGCCCTAACAGATAGCGGTAACCGGTAGCCAGATTCTGATCGCCATAGGGGGCGGCAAAATTTTGCGGTGCTTCCAGCGTCGCCCGCGCCGCGTGCAGATCGCTGATCATCTGCGACCATGCGTGGTGCAACTCCTCACGGGCATAGTTTCCGTCCGCGGCGGCGGCATCCATTCCGGCCGCCTGACGCTGCCACTGCAGCTCTGATGCCATTGCCGCGGCAGCGAGCGCACTGCCCGCTGCCGCCGCCAACAATATTCCGACCCGACGGCGGCTCACTATGACGGCTCCTGTATCAATTCCGGGTTCAGACTTTGCACCATGCTGCGAATCCCCGCTTTCCAGTCAACGCGGGTTTCGCCGATCAGCTCATGCATCCGGCTGGTATCAATTGCCAGTGAGCCGAAAGCCTGATCGGTTTCAGTGTACTGCGGCTCAAATCCGGTCAGCTGCTGCAGGTATTCACACCACTGCTCAATACTGACCTGTTGTGAGCCCCCGAAATTGAGCGTGGTCACCACGGGGCTTGCAGCGCCTAACAGGTAGGGTATCTTTTCCAGATAATCGTCAACATGCAGCGGGTTGTAATAATTCGGGCGCTCCGGATGCAAGGGTATCGGAATACCCTGCTTCATCATCATCAGATGAAACCAGGGCCAGCCGCCGTTATCACCGTAGGGCACGCTGAGGCGCGCAATCGTAGTCGGGATACCGAACTGGTGCGCGACAAAGCGGCAGACCGTCTCGGCAGCAATTTTTGCAATGCTGTAGGTGGGGAACATCATGCGGTGGTTGTCGCCCAGCGGCGCATTCTCCGCCCGCGGCGCCGGTCCCGCGTATTCATAAACCGCGGTTGAGGAAAAATGCACAAAGGCGGACGCCTGCCGGCAGCGCATCATCAGATTGCCCACACCCTCACCGTTGGCAGCGAGGTCATAGTCAAAGTCACCGCTTTTGACGACCGCAAAATTGAGTACATAGTCTATGTCCGCGGGTACCGCGGCCAGACTGTCGCGGTCGGCCAGATCGGCGGTCACCGCAGTCACACCCAGCGCTTCGACGCCGGCTTTTACCTCCGGGTCTTTAAAGCGCGCCAATGCGTACACATCTGCTATTGCCGCAAGGCTTTTAACAACAGGATCAGCAACCTGCCCGGTGGCGCCGGTGATCAGCACCTTTTTGCCGGACAGCGAAACAGGGTTCACCGCCATAGAAATATCTCAGTATTCAATAAAAGCCGGCTAG